>NZ_CP109965.1:3000000-3198344 GCF_026725475.1 Catenovulum adriaticum | reverse complement strand
GGATTCTAACTCCATTATTGTTATCAAGAGTGTGATCAAAACAGATTTTATCCACAAGTGCAATATTGACAAACTAAGAATCTTTAAAATGACCAACAAAAACAGGTAACCTGTTAATTTAAAAGGTTAATTTTTTTACCCTTTTAAATAAAAAATAGCTTTCATTCAGCCAAATTTACTCACTGAATAAACTTGCATTATGTGGATAATTATGCGCCTTTTATCAAGTTATACAATTATGCGGTAGATTTAAGCGTTATTTAAATTATTCTTGTTGTCTCACCTTTAATTTGCTATAGTTCGCGCCCCTTTAAAGGCGTTGTGCTTCGGCACATTTTTAGATTAATCGGAATATTATAATGAAACGTACTTTTCAACCTAGTAACTTAAAGCGTAAGCGTAACCACGGTTTTCGCGCACGCATGGCTACTAAAAGCGGCCGTCAAATTTTAGCTCGTCGTCGTGCTAAAGGACGTAAAGTTTTAAGTGCCTAAGAAAATTATAAGTGAATACTTATAAATACAAGCGGGAGTTTAGATTACTAACTCCCGCTGACTTCCAAAACGTTTTTAACGCTCATCCTAAAAAATTTTCCTGTCGGTACTATACCATCTTAGCGGCAAATAACTCTTTGGGTTACGCCCGCATTGGTTTCACCATTTCTAAAAAGAAAGCAAAAAATGCAACTGATCGAAATCAAGTTAAACGCATTGTTCGTGATGATTTTCGTTTAACACATTCAGAGCTTCCTTCTGTCGATATGGTGTTTATAGCTAAGCAAGGTATTGCTCAAGCAGAAAATAAACAGTTGCGCAAAGAGTTGGATTTTACGTGGAAAAAATTAAAGCGTTTAGCCAACAAGTCTTAGCAAGATTGTTGATATTTTTAGTTAAATGTTATCAGGTTATCATCAGCCCCTTGCTGGGACCACGCTGTCGATTCCATCCAAGCTGCTCAAATTATGCAATAATTGCAATTAATCGCTTTGGACCTGCGATTGGAGGTTGGTTAACTTTAAAACGCGTTATAAAATGTCACCCGTTTTCGCTTGGCGGGCATGATCCCGTCCCAGAATCTAAACCTGAAGAGAAATAAAGATTTATGGAATCGCAAAAGAGTTTTTTATTGATTGGTCTAGCACTTGTTTCCTATTTATTATGGGAGCAATGGCAATTAGATCACGCACCTAAACCAGTCGCTACACCAGCTCAAATTGAGCAAACAGCAGCTGGCGTCCAACCTAATAATTCATCAGCAAATAGTGATGTGCCTATTTCAGAGCAAGCCGCTTCATTTGCTAATACTTCAACTCAATCAAATATTGAAGTCACAACCGACGCCATTAAAACAAAAATTAATTTGTTAGGTGGTGATTTAATTGATTTAAAATTATTAAATTACGCTAAAGAAAAAAATGGTGACGAGCCCTACTCGTTATTATCTTCAGCTGGCGGTCAATTATTTCATGCTCAATCTGGTTTAACTGGGACAGATGGCCCTGATGCTAGTCGCTCTGGTCGTCCTTTGTATTCGGCAGCTCAAACGAGTTATCAAATGACAGGCGATACATTATCTGTACCGCTTACTTATTTAAGCCCTAATGGGTTAACGGTTACTAAAACTTTTGTATTCACCAAAGGTGAACACATAGTTAAAGTCAATTTTGATATTAAAAATAATGCTGATTCAGTTAAAAATGTGCAGTTGTTTGCTCAGTTAAAACAACATACAGGTCAATCAAATAGCTCAATGATGATGCCTACTTATCACGGTGCTGCGTATTCAACTAACGAAGAAAAATACGAAAAAGTAACCTTTGATGATATCGCTGACAAAAATATCAATATACATAGTACTGGTGGTTGGGTTGCTATGATTGAGCATTATTTTGTAACCGCATTTATTCCAACAAAAGATGAACAAATTGATATCTCAACCAAATCTCTTTCTGGCGGTTTAGCTTTAATTCGTTATAAAGGTGAAGCTGTTAATGTAGCGCCAGGCGAAACCGTAAACTTATCAACGACTTTATATTCAGGTCCAAAAGATCAAGACAGATTATCGGAGTTAGCTGAATCATTAGACCTAACTGTTGATTACGGAATATTATTTTTTATCTCTAAACCTTTATTCCACTTACTGCAATTTTTGCATGGTTTAGTGGCTAACTGGGGTGTCGCGATTATTTTAATTACGATTCTGGTGAAAGGTTGTATGTATAGCCTAACCAAAAAGCAGTATACCTCTATGGCGAAACTTCGTCAGTTACAGCCGAAGTTAACTGAACTTAAAAGCCGTTACGGCGATGACAGACAAAAGTTTTCGCAAGCAATGATGGAGCTATACAAAAAAGAAAAAGTAAACCCTATGGGTGGCTGTTTACCTATTTTGGTTCAAATGCCTATTTTCTTATCTTTATATTGGGTATTTGTAGAAAGTGTAGAGTTACGCCATGCAGAATTTGCTTTATGGATCCATGATTTATCACAGCAAGACCCTTACTACGTATTACCGATTTTAATGGGTATTAGTATGTTTGTGATGCAAAAATTACAACCGACTCCAGTACAGGATCCAGTACAACAAAAGATTTTCCAGTATATGCCAATTGCATTTACTTTCTTCTTTTTGTGGTTCCCAGCAGGCTTAGTTTTATATTGGTTGGTGAGTAATATTATTTCAATTATCCAAATGTTAATGATTAATAAATCTATCCAAAAACAAGGTTTGGGCGCTAAAAAGTAAAACTTTAAAACCCAACTAAATTCAAAAAAAGCCGTTATCTCATATTTGAAATAACGGCTTTTTTTATTTTTATTCAAATAATAAATGGGTAATAATCCAACAATACAGTAAACTCAAATCAGTTAAATTTGTGGATGTTTTTTCATTGAAACCAGTCATTATCCGCGCGGCCATTGCAAACGATTTAGAACAACTTGATCAACTTGAACAAACTTGCTTTTACACTGACAGGCTAACTAAACGTCGGCTTAAACACTGGATTAAAGCAAATAACGGAATATTTTTAGTCGCCAGTATTGAAAACAAAATACAAGGCTATGCATTGCTAATATTACATAAAGGCAGTGTTTTAGCGCGGTTGTACTCTATTGCCGTTAGCCCAGATGCCAGAGGGTTAGGCATAGCCACTCAATTACTCAATGCAATTGAAACAGCAGCGAGTGAACTGTCTAAACTCTATATTAGATTAGAAGTCGCTCAATTAAATAAAGCCGCTATCCAGTTATATCAAACCTTAGGCTATAAAGTTTTTGATATTTATCCTGATTATTATGAAGATCATCAGGATGCTTTACGCATGCAAAAACGGTTAATCTACAAACCTCAAAACTTAAATACCCCTTTTGTTCCCTGGTATCAACAAACAACTGAATTTACCTGTGGTCCAGCTGCATGCATGATGGCAATGGCGGCAATTAATCCCAAAATAGAATTAGGACAAGCACAAGAGCTAGATATTTGGCGTGAAGCAACCACTATTTATATGACTTCCGGACATGGGGGCTGCCACCCTATTGGGCTGGCACTGGCGGTAAAAAAACGAGGCTTTCATTGTGAATTGTACTTAAATCAAAAACAAACGTTATTTTTAGACGGTGTGCGCAATGAACATAAACGCCAAATAATGGCAACAGTTGATGAGCAATTCAGACTACAAGCAGATAAAAACAAATTAGCGATACATCAGCAAGTTGCTACACATGAACAACTACAACATTTTTTAGAGCAAGGAAAAATGTTAGTCATCCTCATTAGCAGTTATCGGTTTGATGGTAAAAAAGCACCACACTGGGTAACAATTTCAGGTGCCGATGACAAGTGCTTTTACCTACATGATCCAGATCCTCAAGATGATGAAATAAACCATCTGGCTTGCCAATATTTACCCATCAGCAAACAAGATTTTGCAAAAATGACTGTATTTGGCAAAGGTAAACTCAGATCAGTTTTAGTGATCAGTCGGTAATACACCCTAAAAATAACTGACGTCAAAAGTAGAATTTTCTCGTAACATAAACGCAGGAGATTCTGCATGAAAACATCAAAATTTAGCGACAGCCAAATCCTGGCAATTTTAAAACAAGCGGAAGCCGGTGCGCCGGTTCCGGAGCTATGCCGCGAGCATGGCATGAGTTCGGCTACCTTTTATAAATGGCGCGCCAAGTTTGGCGGCATGGATGCGTCCATGATGGCCCGATTAAAAGAGCTGGAAACCGAAAATGCACGGCTTAAAAAGATGTATGCCGAGGAGCGACTAAAGGCTGAAATCCTCAAAGAGGCCATCGAAAAAAAGTGGTAAAGCCGTCGCGCCGACGGGAGTTGGCGCAAAAGGCGGTGCAAAACCATTCCATTGCCATCAAGTTAGCGTGTTCCTTGTTTGGGATTAGCGAAACCTGTTATCGCTATCAGGCCAAACTGAGTGACGAGAACGCGCTAGTTGCTGACTGGCTGCTTTGGCTAACGACAACTCACCGCAGTTGGGGCTTTGGTATGTGTTTTTACTTTTTACGTAATGTGAAACGTTTTGGCTGGAACCATAAGCGGGTGTTGAGGATTTATCGGGAGCTGGAGCTTAATCTGCGCATAAAGCCTAAGAAGCGCTTAAAACGGGATAAACCTGAAGCACTTGCTGTGCCTGAGTCGATAAACCAGTGTTGGTCTATGGATTTTATGCATGACCAGCTTGTTGATGGCCGCAGCTTCAGGCTACTCAATATCATTGACGATTTTAATCGTGAGGGTCTGGCGATTGAAGTAGACTTCTCGCTGCCAGCTGAACGTGTTGTCCGCACTCTCAATCAAGTTATTGAATGGCGTGGAAAGCCCAGGCAAATCCGCAGTGACAATGGCCCGGAATATATCAGTGCGTTATTGGCTGAGTGGGCTGAAAAACATGATGTTGAACTAAAATTTATCCAACCAGGCAACCCACAGCAAAATGCTTATGTGGAGCGGTATAACCGCACCGTTCGCTACGAATGGCTGAACCAGTATTTATTCAGCAGTATTGCCGAAGTGCAAGATCATGCGACAGAATGGCTATGGTTTTACAACAATGAACGACCAAACAAGGCAATTGGTGGCATACCACCGAAATACAAACAGGCTTTAATAACGCAACCTTCTACTTTTAGCGTCAATTAAAAATGGGTGTATTACCAGTCCACCAGAGCAAAATCATACTTTAATATATCGCCAATATTAAAATGGGGGAGCAATAATTTAGAACAAAATGTATTTTTCAGGACGAAAAATCCAAGCTTACATGGAAGTACTTGCAGCGTTTTTGTGAAAATTATTGCTCCACTTCGCTAATTTGTATAAAAAACATTCAACTATGATTTTGCCCTGATCAGTCCACAATTATCCAAATAAAAAACGGCTGATACCCAAACCACTTTAAAAAACAACATTAAAATGGCTTGGGATGGCTTGGATCGGTACGCTTTAACTGGAGGACATGGCCATCATCAACGGCCTCTTAGCTCTAATCGTCTAGCCATTTCGGACATAATAATCATATAAAGTTCATCACCTAAATAGGCATCCTCTATACCTGAATCTAAACTGGGGTTATCGTTAATTTCAATTACAAAGGCTTGTTTGCCCTGTTGTTTAATATCAACGCCATACAAGCCATTGCCTATTACTTTTGATGCTTTAAGCGCAGCATCCAATACCACTTTTGGAACCTCAAACGTGGGCAAAGTTTCAAACCCGCCCGATGTGCCACGTTTAGCATTGTGGTTATAAATTTGCCAGTGATTTCTTGCCATTAAATACTTACAAGCATATAAAGGCTTGTTATTTAATACCCCAATGCGCCAGTCAAACTCAGTATACATATAGGTTTGAACCAAAATTAACGCACTTTTTATTAATAATTTATCCAGCGACTCCGCCAGCTCCTGACGGTTTTTAACTTTAAAAACCCCTAAAGAAAATGCACTTTCTGGTACTTTAAGTACCACAGGGTAACTAAATTCGCTTTCTATGTGATCTAATGTTTGTTGATCGCTACTTGAAACAGAAATCGTTTTTAAAGCTGGCACTTTATTGTAAGTAAACGCATCTTGTAAAAATACTTTATTACAACAGCGCAAAATAGAGGCAGGATCATCAATAACCACCATCCCCTCAAGCTCGGCTTTACGCGCAAACTGATAAGTATGATGATCGATAGCCGTGGTTTCACGAATAAATAAAGCATCAAACTCAGTTAACCTAGAAAGCTCATGAGCACCGATTAATTCAGCCCGAATGCCAACTTTTTTTGCAGCCTTAAGCATTTTATTAATCGCAGTTTTATCACTTGGTGGAAGCTTTTCTTCAGGGTTAACTAAAATAGCCATATCCCAACGATAGACTTTTTTAGGCTTCTGCTGAGTCCACTGCTTTTGATTAAACTTAAATAAAGCATCTACAAATTGTTTTTTTTGCTCAGCATTTAAATCACTTAGCGAACGATAACTGACCGACTTAATAGACCAATTACCTGTTGCTAGTACCAAGTGTAAAATCGGCGCTGAAAACAAACCAAATACCTGCTTGGCAAGATGCTCAAATCCCGAAATTTGGCTTTGACCCAAAAACACATAAAGCTCAAATTCACTTGTTTGATGAATTTGGCTGTCTTTTGCCAAATTAGGCAATAATGCACCGCTAATTTGCAACTTATACAACTGCTCATTGCGTAAATCATTCATGGTATTTACCGACGGAAATACTTTATGGCCACGGGCTTCTGCCAATAGTGAGCAATAGTAGCCTTTGCTTAAATATTGAGTTGCATTACATAAGTTAATCAACCGGAGTTTTCGAATACTCTTTTTTGGATGATCCGCTAAATACTGTTCAAAACTAATAACATAATCATCCAATTCAAAACCAGATAATTCCGTTAAATCATCAACCACAATTAAATTAGCGTGCATGTTTTTCCTTAAAAAATAAAACCTGAATTCAGATTTAAGATGCGCAAAATTTAAGCTGCTTTTAGACAAAAAACAAGACATATTTAACGTAAAACGATAAATATAAAACCATTTAATATCAACAAGTTAAAATGTTAAACAAGCGTATATTTTAATAAATAAACCCAACCAGCAAAAAAACAGTGGCAGCACAGCTTTATACCCTATCGCTCACCCAGCTTAAAACGCTATAATTAGGCAAATTTCGGTAAATAAAAGCTAATTCATGATGATGATTCAAGATTCAATTGCAGCCATAGCAACCCCACCTGGCCGTGGCGGTGTAGGTATAATTCGTGTATCAGGCAGCGCCGCACAAAATGTGGCCCAAACCCTATTAAAAAAACAACTCAAACCCAGACTGGCTGAATATCTCAATTTTTACGATGAAAACAACAATGTAATCGATCAAGGGATAGCCATTTTTTTTAAAAACCCTAATTCATTTACCGGTGAAGACGTACTTGAATTACAAGGCCACGGCGGCCCCGTTATATTAGATTTATTATTACAAGAAGTGTTAAAAATAGATGATGTTCGCATGGCTAACCCAGGTGAATTTTCAGAGCGTGCTTTTTTAAATGACAAACTCGATTTAGCACAAGCAGAAGCCATTGCAGATTTAATAGAATCATCATCAGAGCAAGCAGCTCGTAGTGCTTTGCAAACCCTACAAGGTGAGTTTTCAAAACAAGTTCATGCATTAACCGAAGACATCATTCATTTACGAATATATGTAGAAGCCGCAATCGATTTTCCTGACGAAGAAGTCGACTTTTTATCCGATGGTAAAATTTTAAACGATCTTAACCAAATTTTAGCCAATACTCACACTGTGCTAAGCAAAGCTCAACAAGGCGCTTTATTAAAAGATGGGATGCGTGTTGTCATTGCTGGTAAACCCAATGCTGGAAAATCCAGTTTATTAAATGCACTAGCTGGTAAAGAGACTGCAATTGTCACCAATATAGCGGGTACAACTAGAGATGTATTATCTGAATATATTCATATAGATGGTATGCCACTTCATATTATTGATACTGCAGGGTTACGTGAAAGCCCAGACGAAGTAGAACAAATAGGCATTGAGAGAGCTTGGGGCGAAATTGAAAAAGCAGACCGAATTTTATTAATGGTCGACAGCACAGAAAGCAAACATTCCGTAGAACAAGACTGGCCAGAGTTTTTTGAACGTTTGGGCCCAAGAGCCGTTGGGGTAACCGTTGTGCGTAATAAAGCAGATGAAAGCAATGAACAAATAGGATTTGAAGAAGCAAGCCCCTACTCTATTATCCGTTTATCTGCTAAAACCGGACAAGGTATTGATGTATTAACCGAGCATTTGAAAAAAATAATGGGTTATCAAGCTTCAACCGAAGGCCAATTTTTAGCACGCCGCCGTCATATTGATGCAATCAATCGAGCATTAGAGCAGCTAAACAACGCACACTATCAATTAGAAGAAATGCGTGCTGGCGAACTAGTAGCAGAAGAATTACGCCTTGCCCAAAATCATTTAAACGAAATCACCGGCGAATTTAGCAGCGATGATTTATTAGGTCGCATCTTCAGCTCATTTTGTATTGGTAAATAGGATAAACGCCGTTGGCAAATACTCCTACACTTAATTCAATAATAGAACTTAAATAATAGAACAATATTGGAAGGCGGCTTCCACAGCGTTTTTCCAATTTAAAAAATAAAAACTATTTATCTGTCTTATATCTAGCTTCTATTAACCCTATGCTTTCTGACAATTGGTAAATAAAAAAATCACCGGCTTGGGGTAGTTCAGCAAGTTGCTGTTCGGTTAAACCTGTTCGAGCACTGGTAACAAACATTAAATCTAAATTATCCCCACCAAACGCAACACAGCTGGAACGTTCTGCCGGAACATCAATCTGTCCTAAAAAATCCCCTTTTGGTGAATAGCAAACCACACGATTTCCGTTCCATTGAGCATTCCAAACATTGCCAAATTTATCGACTGTTGATCCATCAGGGAAAATATTCTCAGGTGTTTGTATAAAAATCTGTTTATTACTTAAAGCACCCGTTTGTGGGTTTGAATCATATTTCCATATTGTGCGCTCGGGCGAATCAGCGTGGTACATAATGCTGCCATCGGGTGACCAGCATAGTCCATTGGCAACTCTCAGTGAGTCAAGTCGGGTAATAATTTCGCCATCTGGGTTTATTTGATAAAGTTTTGCCAATGGCTCAGCATTTTCTTCAGCTTCCATCATAGTGCCTGGCCAAAAACGGCCAAAGCGATCAATTCGTCCATCATTAAATCGGCTACCATTAGCCTGTTCTGGCTTGGCAATCCAATCAACTTGACCCGTGCTAGGTTCAAAATAGGCAATACCAGTTTCAAACGCGACAATTAACTTGCTGGTGTTATCAACAAAACCAAAACAACCAACTCGCTCTGGCGTTGAATAAATAGACAGCTTTTTATTGGTTAATTGATATTTAAACAATTTTTTGTCTTGAATATCTGTCCACCAAACTGCAGAGTTAATCTCGTCCCAAATAACCCCCTCACCTAAAATATTATTAACGGGTAAAGTTTGAATTAATTTAGCTGAGAATAAATTTTTCATGATAAGTGCTGTCTTAGTGTAAAAACTAAAAATTGAATAAAATTGTACCTAAATTGACTGTTCATTCAATCTTGGTTTAAACATTGTTTGAGGGAAATTAAAATTTACATTTTGGCCTGAATAAATTCTTTCATCGCTTTAATTGGCCAAATTACTTCTTTTTGTCCTTTTACAGTACATGGCATTTCGTTAACCCAAGCCGAGGTAGAGCAAGGATTAAGCTCGCTCACTTTAATATTATCCACCCAAACCAAATGCTCAATCTGACTAATCATAACGCGCATAGTCCCCTGCACAGAACGATTACAATGAGAGTCGTATTTAAATGGCGTTAATAGTTGAGACGCAGCGTCTACTACCGCAAATGGATAATCAAGTTTAAGTAAAGTATTTATAAAAATATCAATAAATAAATTATCTAAATTGGCAAAATCAACTTTTTGTACACAAGGAATAATTAACCCAAAACGAGTAATGTCGTGCACAAACATAATGCATCGACGGCGCTGAATAACCACTAAATTTGCATGCCATTGCCCTAAATCTTTTGTTTTTTCTTGCTGATTTTTTAGTTTGGTACCAGGAAATAAAACAACATTAGCTGGTAATTGTTGAGGTAATTCAGCCACAGGTTCGGCTGAATTTATTTTATGATTTTGCGGCAATTTAGCCATCAATTTTTTTGTGCAATGCACTTGCATGTTTATACCTCAGCTTAAAAATAAGTTATGAATTTGAATGTCACTTGGGCTATTTTCAGCTGATTAATTCAATTTATTTTCATTCTATATTTGTGAGTTAATCATAATTTAAATTTATGCTCAACTCATGATTATCTCGCTTACTGCTAATCAATAAAGGATAAAATCAATAAGTTAACCGCAAGCAAATAATGATAAATATCTTGATTAATTTAAGGCGTTCCTAATTAGTAGCGCCCTGCTCTTTTGCAAATTTATCTGTTTCTGTTGCAGGCGTAAAATCACCACTCCAGTTAGCTAGATTAGTTTTAATTAAATTAACCAGCATATCTATATGCTGGGGATCACTATTTAACGCTTCTATATATTCAAACCTTTCGCCGCCAGCTTCTATAAAGTAATCTCTATTTTCTTCGCCAATTTCTTCAATAGTTTCTAAGCAATCAGCACTAAATCCAGGGCAGATCACCTGTACTGATTTAATACCTTGCTTGGGAAAGGCTTGTAAACTATGGTCTGTATAAGGCTTTAACCATTCTTCTTTACCAAATCGGCTTTGAAAAGTTGTTATATATTCATCTTTATTTAACGCTAAATTGTCGGCAACCAGCCGAGAGGTTTTATAGCATTCACAATGATATGGATCGCCATTATCTAAATAACGTTTAGGAATGCCATGATATGAAAAAACAAGCTTATCGGCTCTACCTTTTTTATCCCAATGCGCTCTAATTTTATCTGCAATAGCTTGAATATAATCAGCATTATCGTGGTAATGACTAATAAATTTAAAATCAGGAAGCCAGCGTCTTTTGGTAAAATCTTGCGCTATCGCATCAAAGGTAGAAGCAGTCGTAGTTGCTGAATATTGCGGATACAAAGGCAATACCAATAATTGTCTAACGCCTTGCGCTAACATTTTGTCTATTGTTTCATTTATAGCAGGTTTGCCATAACGCATTGCATATTCAACCACTATTTTATCACCAAACTCTACAACCAGTTGTTCTGCAATTGCTTTATGCTGATTTTGAGTATGAATTAATAAAGGTGAACCTTTATCTGTCCAAACACCTTGATAAGCTTTAGCTGAACGAGCGGGTCTAAAGTTTAAAATAACCCCATTTAAAATAAACCACCAAACGAATCTAGGCACTTCTACTACTCTAGGATCAGACAAAAATTGCTTCAGATAACGTTTAAGAGCAGGTTTGGTTGGAGCCTCTGGAGTACCTAAATTAGTAATAAGCACCCCTACTTTAGCAGGCGTTTTGTGTGAAAAATCAGTTTTACCTTGGTATTTCATATATTAATAACTTAAAAATTGATGATTTATTAAAATAAAAACTATTTAAAAAAGCATTATTGTAAACTTAAATGAACACTTTATTAATAGACATAAAATGAAGCTGGCTTTAATCGGCGCTTAATTAATAAATAAGGTCCAACAAAAGCTAAATTTACGTAATTTATACTATCACCCTTCTACTTTAGACCACAGCATTGGAATTAAATAACTCAATAATTAAGCTAAATTAAGACTTTTTGTAATTTTAATAAAGTGATTAAAAATCAATCACTTTATAATAAATCTTAATATTGATTAAATAATATACAAAACTCAAGATCCCAGTAAAAATGCGGTTGATCAGAATTTGATCAAAGGTTGATCAAAGCTTGCTCACTTGATCATCACAACTTATCCACAATTAGCGTTGATAATTATTCACACTGTGAATAACCTCTTAATAATAGGTGAGCAAACTTTGATCAACTCAGGGATAAAAAATAGACCAAGTTAGGGCTGTGGATAAAAGACGCTTTTATCTCCAAGTTGATCAGAGATTGATCAATTGTTGATCACTTATTATTCAACTTGTAATTACATGATCTTTCATGCTTTTTTTCGCTTATCAACAGAAAAGGCGATCACTAATAGTAATAACAATAAGATCTTTATTTAAATATATATTTAATTATTAAAGATTGATGAGTGCAAAAAACAAATTAAAAAAATCTATTTGGCAAACCTAAAATTCCAGTACAATGCAAAAAGTAATTTATTCACTTTTTGAAGAACGAGGCGCTAGCATCTCATAGCCTTTTGGGTATAAAATATCTGCCCGTTTTTCCGGATACCAAACAGAGACCAGATTTATGCAGTCATTTGAACAAAATTTTGATGTTATCGTTGTTGGAGGAGGCCACGCTGGTACTGAAGCTGCAATGGCATCAGCCAGAATGGGTCAAAATACTTTGTTGCTTACCCATAATGTTGAAACATTAGGACAAATGTCTTGTAACCCAGCCATTGGCGGCATAGGGAAAGGTCATCTAGTAAAAGAAATTGATGCACTTGGTGGGTTAATGGCCAAAGCTGCCGATTTAGGTGGCATTCAATTTAGAACATTGAATTCAAGCAAAGGGCCAGCTGTTCGCGCAACCCGAGCTCAAGCTGATCGCCAATTGTATCGAGCAGCAATTAGAACTGCGCTTGAAAATCAAGATAATTTAAAAATATTTCAGCAAGCTTGCGATGATTTAATCGTTGAAAACGAAAAAGTATGCGGTGTTGTAACCCAAATGGGGTTAAAGTTTTTTGCTAAATCAGTTGTGCTAACCACAGGTACATTTTTAGGTGGTCAAATTCATATTGGTTTAGAAAACTTTAGCGGAGGCCGAGCTGGTGATCCGCCTTCAATCGCATTAGCAAACCGATTACGCGAATTACCTTTTAGAGTTTCGCGGTTAAAAACGGGCACGCCACCAAGAATTGATGCAAGAACAATTGATTTTTCTGCAATGCAAGAACAACCAGGTGATAGCCCATTACCGGTTTTTTCGTTTATGGGAAAAGTTTCAGATCATCCTGAGCAAATTCCGTGTTACATTACTCACACAAATGAAAAAACCCATGATGTGATCCGTGGTGGATTAGACAGATCACCCATGTATTCAGGGGTGATTGAAGGAATCGGGCCTAGATATTGTCCGTCAATTGAAGATAAAATTGTTCGTTTTGCTGAAAAAAGCTCACACCAAATTTTTATTGAACCAGAAGGCTTAACCACACATGAGGTTTATCCAAATGGTATTTCAACCAGTTTACCTTTTGATGTTCAAGTTAATTTAGTCCATTCAATCAAAGGTTTAGAGAACGCGCATATTACTCGGCCAGGTTATGCAATTGAATATGACTTTTTCGATCCAAGAGATTTAAAGCAAACGTTAGAAACTAAATTTATTAAAGGTTTATTTTTTGCTGGCCAGATAAACGGAACGACTGGTTACGAAGAAGCTGGTGCTCAAGGCCTAATGGCGGGCGCAAATGCTGCGCTATTTGCGCAAGAAAAAGAAGGTTTTAGTTTACGTCGAGATCATGCTTATTTAGGTGTATTGGTTGATGATTTAACCACTTTAGGTACAAAAGAACCGTACCGCATGTTTACTAGCCGTGCGGAATACAGATTATTATTACGTGAAGATAATGCTGACATTCGACTAACCGAATTAGGCAGAAAAGTCGGCTTGATTGATGATGAACGTTGGGCCTTTTTCTCTAACAAATTAGAGAATATAGAGCTGGAAAAACAAAGACTTAAGTCAACTTGGGTGCATCCTAAACATGAAGGTTTAGGACAAATTAATGAGATGACAAAAAATCCATTAACCCGCGAACATAGCTTAGAAGATTTGATAAAACGGCCTGAATTAAATTACCAAAAACTAATGCAAGTTGAATCGTTAGGGCCTTGGTTAACCGATCCGCGTGAAGGCGAACAAGTTGAAGTTCAGCTAAAATATGCAGGTTATATTGACCGTCAAAAAGACGAAATTGAACGCACAATTCGTAATGAAAACACAAAGTTACCTGCGGAATTTGATTTTAGTTTAGTTTCAGGTTTATCTAATGAAGTGGTTGCTAAGTTAAAAGAATTTAAACCCGAAACCATAGGTCAGGCATCACGTATATCGGGCATTACGCCAGCTGCGGTCTCGTTATTATTGGTTAGCTTGAAAAAACAAGGCTTGTTGAGGAAATCTGCGTAAATGTCAGTGTTGTTGAAAAAATTAGAAGCTCATTTGGTAGATATGGAACTGTCTGCCAGTGATCAACAAAAACAGCAATTGATTGGATATGTTGAGCAATTGAACAAATGGAACAAAGCATATAACCTAACTTCGGTTCGCGATCCACTTGAGATGATGACTCGTCATATTGCAGACTCATTAGCTTTATTACATTTTTTACCGGCTCAAAAAAGCTACATTGATGTTGGGACTGGCCCCGGATTGCCAGGAATTCCATTAGCGATTATGATGCCAGATAGTCAATTTACTTTGCTAGATAGTTTAGGCAAACGTACCCGTTTTATTCAACAAACCGTGTTTGAACTCGGGATTAAAAATGTGACCGCAATACAAAGTCGCGTTGAAAATCATCGAGTTGAAGTTGGATTTGATGGGGTTTTAAGCCGCGCATTTGCGTCACTTGAAGATATGTTGACTTGGTGTCAGCACTTGGTGAAAGCAGATACAGGTCGCTTTTTTGCAATGAAAGGCATTTATCCAACGGCAGAAATTGATACACTAGCGCCAGAATTTGAGTTAGAACAAGTTAATAAACTTTATGTACCACAATTAAATGAAGAACGTCATTTAGTGGAAATCAAATTAAAATAACGGAGTTGCTGTCATGGGTAAAATTATTGCAATTGCGAATCAAAAAGGTGGTGTGGGTAAAACTACCACCGCGGTGAATTTAGCGGCATCAATGGCGGCAACCAAACGCAAAATTTTATTGATCGATCTTGATCCGCAAGGCAATGCAACGATGGGAAGTGGCGTAGATAAATACGAAGCGCACGCAACTTCATATGAATTACTCATCGATGAAAAACCGTTAACAGAAGTCATTACCCAGCAAACCAGCGGAAAATATGATTTAGTAGCAGCTAATTCTGACGTAACCGCAGTTGAAATTAAGCTGATGGAATGTTTTGCTCGTGAATTAAGATTACGTAACGCATTAGCTGATTACAAAGATAATTACGATTTTATTATTATTGACTGTCCTCCTTCGTTGAATATGCTGACCGTAAACGCGATGGCGGCTGCGGATTCTGTTTTAGTCCCTATGCAATGTGAATATTATGCGCTTGAAGGGGTTACTGCACTAATGGATACCATTGAAAAATTGGCGGCTGTTGTTAATCCTAATTTAGCGATTGAAGGGGTGCTCAGAACAATGTACGACCCTAGAAACCGTTTAGCGAATGATGTTTCAGAACAACTCAAAAAGCATTTTGGTGAAAAAGTATACCGCACCGTAATTCCAAGAAACGTCCGTTTAGCCGAAGCACCTAGTTTTGGCGAGCCAGTCATGTATTATGATAAAGCTTCTACCGGCGCTAAAGCGTACTTAGCATTAGCTGGTGAAATGATCCGCCGTAGCGAAAAAGAAAAATCACAACAAGTTGCATAGCGATTTCAATATTTAGGTAAATTCAATGTCGGTAAAAAAACGAGGTTTAGGTCGAGGTTTAGATGCATTATTGGCGACCAGCCAATCGGTTAAACCAGAACAAAATCAAGCAGAAGCAACTCAGCCAGATGAAAACATGAATATTGCGGCTGAGCGCAATGAACTTCACAAATTACCTATTGAATTTTTATCCCCAGGGAAATATCAACCTAGAAAAGACATGTCTTCTGATGCACTGGAAGAGCTAGCAAGTTCAATTCGAGCGCAAGGCATTATCCAACCAATTGTCGTTCGTCAGCTTGATCAACAAGACAGTTACGAGATTATTGCGGGTGAACGTCGTTGGCGTGCAGCGCAAATTGCCCAATTAGACACTGTTCCTTGTTTGGTTAAAAAAATACCAGATGAAGCTGCTGTAGCCATTGCGCTGATCGAAAATATTCAACGAGAAGATCTCAACGCAATGGAAGAAGCTGTTGCTCTTGAACGCTTACTCAACGAATTTGACTTAACGCACCAACAAGTTGCTGATGCCGTCGGTAAATCGCGTACGAATGTGACCAATTTATTGCGCTTAAATTCGCTTGAAGACGATATAAAAACCTTGCTTGAGCATGGCGATATTGAAATGGGCCATGCCAGATGTTTATTGGCTTTGGCTGGCGAAGCACAAGTAGACGCTGGTCGCTTAGTTGCGGCAAAAGGCTTAACAGTTAGAGATACGGAAAAGCTTGTTAATAAATTATTGCAGCCGCCAGCAGAAAAAGAACCTCAAAAAATCGATCCAAATATCGAAAACTTACAGAATCAACTCTCGGAAGTTATTGGATCTTCTGTCAAAATAAGTCATAATCGCTCAGGTAAAGGCAAGATGGTAATTGATTTTGCTAATTTAGATACTTTAGACGGTATTATTGAAAAATTAGGTATTAATCAATAAATCTCAAGAGATTGTTAGCTATTTATTTACGTAGACCGCATTTTTATTCAGTTTTTTCAATTTTAAAGATTGCTATTTTTATTGAAAACGCAGGATAAATCTGTATACTTTGCGCAAATTTTTGCATCACTATAGGGCACTTTTAAGTCCAACAAGATGCAAATCAGCCAATTAAAGAGTTATGTATTTTGAATAAACTGGCCTTAGCGGGATTTACAACCGCCTGTAAAATAATAGGTTTTCAGTTATTAGTAACGTCTTTAGTGGGCTTGGCCGTTTTATTATTACAAAACAGAGTTGCAGCTGTGTCTTTGCTGCTTGGTGGTTTTTGTGCCATTTTGCCTAATTTTATTCTAGCGTGTTTTCTTTTTTCCGCTGCTGGGGCAACGCAACTAAAAACCATCATGAGTCGGTTTTATCGAGGAACCAGTATAAAATTGATTATGACAAGCATTGTACTTGCTATTATATTAAAATCGCAGCTATTTTTAGTGGGCTTTGTTTTTGTAGGTTTTGCAATAGCGCTTGTTGCGCATGTATTAGCACCGAATTCTTTTCATTAACTTTATTGGGAAACAACAATGGCAGCAACTGGTGATACTCTGACTTCTCAGAGCTATATCCAACACCATTTAACTAACGCCACAATTGGCGAAGGTTTTTGGACTTGGCATATAGACACTTTAGCTTGGTCTATTTTACTAGGCCTAGTATTCATTTTAAGTTTTCGTAGTGTAGCGAAAAAGGCAACAACCGGTGTACCCGGCAAATTTCAATGTGCAGTAGAGATGATAGTTGAATTTGTTGGGAAAAGTGTTAAAGAAACTTACCACGGTGAAAGCAAATTAATTGCACCTCTTTCATTAACTATTTTCATGTGGATTTTACTAATGAACTGCATGGATTGGATTCCTGTTGATTGGATTAGTACTTTAACCTCTCTAGCTGCGGGCGACTCTTGGGAAACTATCGAGAAAGGTCAATCGCACGTATACCACAAAATAGTGCCTACCACCGACCTTAATATGACATTTGGTTTGTCGCTCGGTGTATTTGCTCTAATGATTTTTTATTCAATTCGAATAAAAGGTGTTGGCGGTTTCTTAAAAGAGCTTTATGCTCACCCTTTCAATACACCTTGGTTATATTGGTTTAATTTTATTCTTGAAACAATTGCATTAATTGCTAAACCTGTTTCATTAGCACTACGTTTATTTGGTAACTTATATGCGGCTGAGCTTATTTTCATTCTAATTGCCACAATTGGTGTATTCCAATTGCCAGTGCACTTTTTATGGGCGGCTTTCCACTTATTAGTTATACCATTACAAGCCTTCATATTCATGATGCTAACAATTGTATATTTAAGCATGATGAGTGAAAAACACTAATTTTTTAACTTTAACTTTAACTTTCAAAACTTTGGAGAAATAAAATGACATTAATCGCTGTTGCTATTTTGATTGGTCTAGGTGCATTAGGTACTGCGCTTGGTTTCGGTTTATTAGGTGGTAAGTTCTTAGAAGCTTCTGCTCGTCAACCTGAATTAGCGCCACAATTACAAGTAAAAATGTTCATCGTTGCTGGTCTTATCGATGCGATTGCAATGATCGGTGTTGGTATCGCGCTATACATGCTATTTGTTATTGGTGTTTAAGACTTATTAAGAATTTACTTTTGTTAAACATTGATAACTTATTAAGGGGGTCGTTGTGAATATCAACGCAACTCTAATTGGCGAATCAATAGCATTTTTTGTATTTGTATTTTTTACAATGAAATACGTTTGGCCACAGCTAAACGGTGCTATCGAAGCTCGTCAAAAACAAATATCAGAAGGCTTAGCTGCTTCAGAACAAGCTGAAAAAGACTTACAACTAGCTAAAAAAGAAGCTACGAAGAAGTTAAAAGAAGCTAAAGAACAAGCTGCAGCTATTATCGAACAAGCTAAAAAACGCGAAGCTCAAATCATTGATGAAGCGGCTGATAAAGCACGTGCTGAAAATGATAAAATTCTAGCTCAAGGTCAAGCTGAACTAGATGCAGAGCGTAACCGTACTCAAGCTGAGTTACGTCAACAGGTTGCTGCGTTAGCAATTGCTGGTGCAGAAAAAATTCTGGCTCGTTCTATCGATGCTAAAGCTCAAGCGGATATTCTTGACCAGTTGGTTGAGGAATTATAAGGGGTAATTATTATGTCTGAATTGACAACCATTGCCCGACCATACGCTAAAGCAGCGTTTGATTATGCTGTTGAGCAAAATGCGATAGATAACTGGCTTGCAATGTTAACTTTTGCTGCTGAAGTTTCTAAAAATGAAACGATGCAGCATTATTTAACAAGCTCAGCTAACACTGACGAAATTGCAAAGACATTTATCTCGGTTTGCGAAGATCAGCTTGACCCAAGTGGTCAAAACCTAATCAAACTAATGGCTGAAAATAAACGTTTAGACGCTTTACCAAAAGTGGTTGATTTATTTTCTGAACTAAAATACGAGCATGAGAAAACAATCGAAGTATCTGTTACCTCTGCTGTAGAACTATCATCTACACAATTAGATAGTTTAGTTCAGTCGTTAGAGAAACGTTTAGCCAGAAAAGTTAAGCTTAATTGTCGTGTTGATGAAACTATAGTTGGTGGCTTATTAATTAAAGCCGGTGATATGGTTATTGATAGCACGATTCGCGGAAAATTGGATCGACTGAACACAGCGTTACAGTCGTAGGGGATTAGAGCATGCAACTGAATTCCACTGAAATAGCCGAACTAATCAAGAAACGTATTGAGAAGTTCGAAATCGTCAGTGAAGCTCGTAACGAAGGTACTATTGTATCTGTTACTGACGGTATCATCCGCATACATGGCTTAGCCGATGTTATGCAAGGTGAGATGATTGAGCTTCCGGGTAGCCGTTTCGCTATCGCACTAAACTTAGAAAGAGATTCTGTTGGTGCGGTTGTAATGGGCCCATATGCTAACTTACAAGAAGGCATGAAAGTAAAAGGTACTGGTCGTATCTTAGAAGTTCCAGTAGGTCCAGGTTTGTTAGGCCGTGTGGTTAACACATTAGGTCAAGCAATCGATGGTAAAGGCCCTGTTGAGAATGATGGTTTTGAACCAGTAGAAAAAATTGCACCAGGTGTAATCGAACGTCAATCAGTTGATGAACCTTTACAAACTGGTTATAAAGCGATTGATGCAATGGTTCCAATCGGTCGTGGTCAGCGTGAGCTTATCATTGGTGACCGTCAGATTGGTAAATCAGCAGTCGCGATTGATGCGATCATCAACCAAAAAGGTACAGGCGTTAAATGTATCTACGTTGCAATTGGTCAAAAAGCATCAACTCTAGCAAACGTTGTTCGTAAATTAGAAGAACATGGTGCACTAGAGCATACAATTATTGTTGCAGCCAATGCATCTGAATCAGCCGCACTTCAGTATTTAGCGCCATATTCAGGTTGTACAATGGGTGAATACTTCCGTGACCGTGGTCAAGATGCGTTAATCGTATATGATGACTTGTCTAAGCAAGCTGTTGCCTATCGTCAAGTTTCATTATTATTACGTCGTCCACCAGGTCGTGAAGCATACCCGGGTGATGTTTTCTATCTTCATTCACGTTTACTTGAACGTGCATCTCGCGTAAATGCAGAGTATGTTGAAAAGTTCACTAACGGTGAAGTAAAAGGTAAAACAGGTTCATTGACTGCATTACCTATTATTGAAACACAAGCAGGTGACGTTTCTGCATTCGTACCAACCAACGTAATTTCAATTACGGATGGTCAGATCTTCTTAGAAACTGGTATGTTTAACTCAGGTATCCGTCCGGCAATTAATGCTGGTATCTCGGTATCTCGTGTTGGTGGTTCAGCGCAAACTAAGATTATCAAAAAGTTAGGCGGTGGTATCCGTCTAGCACTTGCTCAGTATCGTGAATTAGCAGCCTTTGCTCAGTTCGCTTCTGATTTAGATGACGCTACACGTGCTCAACTAGAGCATGGTCAACGCGTAACTGAATTAATGAAGCAAAAGCAATACACTCCATTGAGTGTTAGTTTAATGGCTGTTTCATTGTTTGCTGCAGATAAAGGCTTCTTGAACGATGTCGAATTAGACAAAATTCTTGATTTCGAAGCAGCACTTCACTCGTATATGAAGTCTGAGCATGCAGAATTAATGAACAAAATCGACGAGAAAGGCGATTATAACGCCGACGTCGAAGCTGCATTAAAAGCTGCTTTAGAAGCATTCAAATCGACTCAAACTTGGTAAAGTCTGAGTCTACGATTAATTTAATCGGAGTGAAGAGAAATGGCCGGCGCTAAAGAGATAAAAGGTAAAATTGGTAGTGTTCAAAACACTCAAAAAATTACCAGCGCAATGGAGATGGTTGCTGCGAGTAAAATGCGCAAAGCGCAAGAACGCATGTCAGCTTCTCGTCCATACGCAGAAAATATGCGTAAGGTGATCGGTCATATCGCGCTTGCTAGTTCTGACTATAAGCATCCTTATATGGAAGAACGTGAAATCAAGCGCGTAGGTTACATTGTTGTGTCAACAGACCGTGGTCTTTGTGGCGGCTTAAACTCAAATTTGTTTAAGCAAGTGATTAAAGATTATGCAGGTTGGCGCAAAAAAGATGTCGAAGTAGACTTTGGCGTAATTGGCGCTAAAGCAACCGCATTTTTCGACAGCTTTGGTGGTCATATTGTTGCTCAAGCTTCTGGCTTAGGTGATAAACCATCAGTAACCGACTTAGTAGGTTCTGTGCAGGTCATGTTAAAAGCATATGAAGACGGCGAAATTGACCGCTTATATGTGGTTTACAATAACTTTGTAAACACCATGTCACAAACACCTACGATCGATCAGCTTTTACCTTTACCTAAGGGTGAGGTTAGCGAACAAAAACATAATTGGGATTATATATACGAGCCGAGTGCAGAAGCGATTCTGGATCAGTTATTAACTCGTTATATTGAATCTCAGGTATATCAGGCTGTTGTTGAAAACGTAGCGTCAGAAATGGCAGCACGTATGGTTGCGATGAAAGCCGCAACTGATAACGCAGGTAACCTGATTAAAGAATTGCAATTAGTCTACAACAAAGCTCGTCAGGCAGCGATTACTCAAGAATTGAGTGAAATCTGTGCTGGTGCAGCAGCAGTTTAGGCAAAGGCAGCAACGATTTAGAGGAAAGATAATGAGTTCAGGTCTAGTCGTTCAAGTCATCGGCGCGGTTGTGGACATTGAGTTTCCACAAGATTCTGTACCGCAAGTATACGATGCGTTGAAAGTTGAAGAAGGCGATATTGCTGGTCTAACTGTAGAAGTACAGCAGCAATTAGGTGGCGGTGTTGTTCGTGGCATCGCTATGGGTTCTTCAGACGGTTTACGTCGTGGTCTTAAAGTTGTAAATACTGGTGAGCCAGTATCAGTACCTGTTGGTATTAAAACTTTAGGTCGTATCATGGACGTATTAGGTAACCCAATTGATGAAGCGGGTCCTATTGGTGAAGAAGAGCGTTGGTCAATCCACCGTGAAGCACCAAGCTATGAAGAGCAAGCAAGCGCAAACGATTTATTAGAAACTGGTGTTAAAGTAATCGACCTAGTTTGTCCATTCGCTAAGGGTGGTAAAGTTGGTTTATTCGGTGGTGCTGGTGTTGGTAAAACCGTAAACATGATGGAACTTATCCGTAACATCGCAATCGAGCACAGTGGTTATTCAGTATTCGCTGGTGTTGGTGAGCGTACTCGTGAGGGTAACGATTTCTACCATGAAATGAACGATTCTAACGTACTTGATAAAGTAGCGTTGGTTTACGGTCAAATGAATGAGCCACCGGGCAACCGTTTACGCGTAGCGTTAACTGGTTTGACTATGGCTGAAAAATTCCGTGACGAAGGTCGTGACGTATTATTTTTCGTAGACAACATCTACCGTTATACACTTGCTGGTACTGAAGTATCTGCATTGTTAGGTCGTATGCCATCTGCGGTAGGTTACCAGCCTACACTTGCTGAAGAAATGGGTGTTTTACAAGAGCGTATTACCTCAACTAAAACAGGTTCAATCACTTCAATCCAAGCGGTATACGTACCTGCGGATGATTTGACGGATCCATCTCCAGCAACGACTTTCTCGCATTTAGATGCAACAGTTGTATTGTCACGTAACATCGCTTCATTGGGTATTTACCCTGCGATTGACCCACTAGATTCTACTTCGCGTCAATTAGACCCATTAGTAGTAGGTCAAGAGCATTATGAATGCGCTCGTGGTGTGCAAATTGTTTTACAACGTTACAAAGAACTTAAAGATATCATCGCCATCTTAGGTATGGATGAGTTATCTGAAGAAGATAAGCAAATCGTTGCTCGTGCTCGTAAGATCCAACGTTTCTTATCTCAGCCGTTCTTCGTAGCTGAAGTATTTAACAGTGTTCCTGGTCGTTATGTATCTTTAAAAGATACTATCGCAGGCTTTAAAGGCATTTTAGCGGGTGAGTACGATCACCTACCAGAACAAGCTTTCTATATGGTTGGCGCCATTGAAGAAGCTGTTGAAAAAGCTAAGAGCTTATAATTCAACCGGAGGTGAAAGGTGGCAGCTATGACAACTCATTTAGATGTGGTCAGCGCCGAAGAGAAAATCTTCTCCGGTTTAGTTGAGTCTATCAGGGTATCGGGTATTGAAGGTGAGCTTGGCGTACAATACGGCCATGCTCCTTTAATTACACCCATTAAGCCTGGTATGGTTAAACTAATTAAGCAGTTTGGTAAAGAAGAGCTGATTTATTTATCAGGCGGCGTACTAGAAGTTCAACCAAACGGCATCGTCGTTTTGGCTGATGTTGCAGTACGCGGTGAAGACCTTGATGAACAAGCAGCTGTTGATGCCAAACGCCGTGCTGAAGAACACATCCATAATTCATCGTCTGATTTGAATTACGCTGAAGCAGCCATGGAGCTAGCTAAAGCAGTTGCACAAATCAGAGTGATCGAAGAGATGCGTCGACGTACAAAATAACTGTTTTGCGTTAGGCAAACCTAGTTAAATACTAAAAAGGACAGCTTTGCTGTCCTTTTTGCTTTCTAAAACTTATTATAAACACCTTAGCGCCATGGCGGCGGCAGACGTCCTATTCTCGACACTTAATTTTTTGAAAATTTGTTCAAGATGTTTATTAACCGTTCTTGGGCTCATACTAAGCACTATTGCTATTTCTCTGTTTGTTTTTCCCTTACTTATCCATAGCAAAACTTCTGATTCACGCTCTGTGAGCGGGTAGCGCTCGCGTAGCATTGCTGTTTCGTTAGGCTGCTCTAAATTAGACAGCCTCAATAAATATTCATTTTCATCGGTTTCAGAAATGTACTTTAATTCAAGCTGCTTTAACTTTGCTTGCACTTTGATAGGAAACTGTCTTTTGTCTGCATCATTGATAAAATTAGATAATTTTTTTGCAAGCACACTAGTTATCCAAGTTTCGTCTGCGCCAGCTAATTCAAAGAGCTGATAAGTTTGGGGCGTAGCCCATTTTATTTGGCCTTGATGATTGATAGCCAGCAAAAACTGTCCTGAGTTGTCGAGTGCTTGCTGAGCGTGTATGGTGGCTTTTGCATTAGATAAGTGTGATTGCATTCTAACGATGAGCTCGTCAGGGTTAATTGGTTTAGTTATATAATCTGTTCCTCCTGCAGCAAACCCTTTTTTGATACTTTGCGTATCGCTCATTCCAGTCATAAAAATAACAGGAGTGTGTTTGAGTTGAGGTATCTGTTTTATAGTTTTACATGCCTCAAAGCCATCCATATTAGGCATCATAGCATCCATCAAAATGATATCTGGGTTTATATTCTCGGCTATAGTGACTGCTTGTTGGCCTTCCATAGCGATTAATAAAGTTAAATTTTGACCGTCTAAAGCGTCATTTAACATACTTAATGTTTCCGGTGAATCATCAACTATTAGCACAACATTTTTCTGTTTTTTGTGCGTTGTCATAAGGCATCTCGCAATATTTGACTTATCTGTTTAAATTGAAATTTATTGCATAAAGTGATTAATTGGGCGACAAAATCAGGGCTAACTAATTTGTCACTTTGGAGTTTTTGTAATTTATTTAATAGCGCTTTGTGGTAACCCATTTCAGTTAATGCAATTAATTCACTAATAATATTTTCTGGAATTTTGTCTGGGTTAAAATTAGCGCCATTTTTCTTTATCTCAGGCTGGGATATTTTGTCGTCGTAGCACCATTTTATATTTAAGTGCTGGCCAATTTTTTCTGTTAAGGTATCTAATTGTACTGGTTTGACTACATAATCGTTGTGCGCATGTTGTTCAGTATCTTGTAACTGATTTTCTCTCGCGTCTGCTGACACCATGATGATTGGCGCATTTATATTTTTTTCACGTAATACTTTAGATAACTCAAACCCTGTCATACCAGGCATAGAAACATCTAATAAAAATAGGTCTGGTCGGCAGCCTTCAAGTAAACTTAAACATTCAAATCCATCTGCAGCTTCTATAATAGAAAAACCAATAATACTGAGCGAGTCTTTTATTAACCTTCGGTGAGTTGGATCGTCATCAACCAACATGAGTAGCTTGTGGCCTTCTTTTATGCCTTTAATAGAAAGGCTTTTATGTGTTGATAACGTCGTTTTTTTGCTTAAACCGCTAAGCATTATGCTAACAACAAATTGGCTACCTTGTCCTTTTTGACTGGTTAGTGAAATATTACCGCCCATTATTTCGGTTAATAACCGTGTTATCGTTAAGCCTAACCCAGTGCCTGAAACATAAGGCTCACCGGGTTTTCTGATCCGCTCAAAAGGTTTGAAAATGTTTTGGTACTCACTTTTATCTATGCCTACACCAGTATCTGTAATAATAAAATTGGCGACTTCATTTTTATAAGTTATATCAAATTTCACTTGTCCTTGATGTGTAAATTTAATGGCATTTGAGAGTAAATTTATCAGTATCTGTCGTAAACGTTTTTCATCGGTACGAACCCATTCTGGTAAGCGGCCCTGAATGTCGTGTATAAAGTCGATAGATTTATTTTCTGCTTGCAGTTTAAACATACTCACGATTTGATTGATTAAAGAAGGTAAATGGACTTCCGTTTTTATTAAATCTAATTTACCGGCTTCAATTTTGGATATATCTAATAAACCTTCGATCAAATCTGCTAAATATTCACTGCTTCGGCGAATAACTTCAACTGCTTGCTCTGTTCTATCGGCGGCTATTTTATTTTTCCCCAATAGCTGTGCATATCCCGAAATAGCATTGAGGGGCGATCTTAATTCGTGGCTGATTCCAGCTAAATATCGACTCTTGGCTTGATTTGCAGCTTCAGCTATTTCTTTGGCGTCTTGTAACTCTTGATCGGTTTTTTTATGGGCTGAAATTTCTTGTTTTAATAATCGGGTTTGTTGGCGTGTTTCGTTAATTGATACTCTTCTACTTTCGCTCATCAAAATAAACACCCAGCAAATAACCGCGCTAATGATAATTAAAATAAAGGAGGATTTTATAAGTGCACTTTGCAGCAGATCGGTATTTATTTGAGTCTCTAATACGATTTGGGCATAGATAAAAGTGAGTAAGCCAAATATTAATAATATAGCTAAAGCGATTAAACCTAAGAAGCTAAAAATTTTAGTGTTTATTCTGTTGGCCCAATGTCGCGGTAATATGAGTTTTAATAAACTAAAAAACTGATCATAAAAACGCGCATTTGATTTGCATTGATCGCGGCAACGAGTATCCAGCGAACAGCATAAAGAACATATAGCGCCCGTGTAAGCTGGACAAAGAGACATATCTTCTTGCTCAAATTGATGCTCGCAAATACAGCACTTTATTACGCTTACGCTTGGGTAAGACTCAGAAATTAAATTTTTACGTGCAATATAAAACTTGCCTTGAGTTATAAATGCAATAAAGGGCGCTAATATAAAAGTGGAACCCAGCGTTATAAATGATGCTAATGCAGCGCCTACAGGTCCAAAAAATCCTAAATGTAAGAAAATACCTAACATAGACGCGATCAGCATAGAGCCAAATCCAACCGGATTAATATCATATAAATAGGCACGCTTAAATTCTATTTCTTTTGGTCTTAACCCAAGAAACATATTTATTGTTAGATCAGCAACAAGCGAACCAACCCAAGCAACGGCTATTAAACCGTATATTGAGAGGGTTTTTTCCATCATAGTGAAAATTTCTAATTCCATTAATAAAATGGCAATCGCAACATTAAATATCAGCCAAACAACACGACCTGGATGATTTTGGGTGATACGTGAAAAGAAATTTGACCAAGCAATAGAGCCAGCATAGGCATTAGTGACATTAATTTTTAGTTGTGAAATAACAACAAAACAACCCACTAATATTAAAACAATATTTGGATTATTACTTAAATAGCTAAAAGCAACTAAATACATATGATTAGGATCAATGGCTAACTGAGGTGCAACGCCATGGCTAATAGCCAAATAAACTAAAAAAGAACCAATTAAAATTTTA
Source organism: Catenovulum adriaticum (assembly GCF_026725475.1). Classification (NCBI taxonomy): domain Bacteria; kingdom Pseudomonadati; phylum Pseudomonadota; class Gammaproteobacteria; order Alteromonadales; family Alteromonadaceae; genus Catenovulum; species Catenovulum adriaticum. Next base: position 3,171,046 of record NZ_CP109965.1, on the reverse strand, counting down.
GTAGCGCCAACAATAATCCAACCTGGGCCGGCCAAAATTAATGCACTTAGCCATTGTTTTGGATTGTTTTTTTTCTGAGGTAAAAACCGTAAAAAATCAACTTGCTCACCAACTTGGGCTATTAAAGAAAACATGATAGAAGCGGCTGCACCAAAAAGTAGCAACTGAAAATGATTAGAATTTTGATTATCCAGTGAGTTTAGCTCGTAATTTGTCCAACCTTCAAAAGCTTGCCACTCGTAAATAGCAATAAAAATTAAAGGGATAATTTGTAAAAACATCCAAATGGGCTGAGTCCAACGTTGAAATTTACTTATTTGGGTGATGCCATGAGTGACTAAAGGAATAACCATCACAGCAGATAAAAAATAGCCTATGTATAGCGGTATGTTTAAAGTCAATTGCAAAGCCATCGCCATAATAGCCGCTTCAATAGCGAAAAAAATAAAAGTGAAACTGGCATAAATAAGCGATGTAATCGTTGAGCCTATATAGCCAAACCCTGCGCCCCGCGTTAGTAAATCTATATCTATTCCATTTTTAGCTGCGTGATAGCAAATTGGTAAAGCGGTTAAAAAAATAATTAAAGAGACAAGTAAAATGGCAAGAACAGAATTAGTGAACCCATAAGACAAGGTCATAACGCCACCAATTGCTTCCAAAGCCAAAAAAGAAATCGCACCGATAGCTGTAATAGCGATTTGTGAACAAGACCATTGTCTAGCCGATTTGGCTGTAAAGCGTAATGAATAATCTTCTAATGTGTGGTCAGCAACCCATTTATTGTAGTTTCGTCTAACTCGAAATATATCTTGTTCTGCAGACATTTTATTACCTGATGACTTGATCTTAGAGATTCAATAAAGAATGAAGCTGTAGCAATGAATAAGCCATATTGGCAAATTAAATTTTGATGAGATTTAAATCCTATTTATATACGTCAATTAACGTATCCGTTTAAGTGAAATGTACCAGGGCTAAATAACGCAGTTGGCTAGTGCATTGCGCTAATAGTTTGATTTTTCGAAATGCGTAGACTGATTAACTAGCTTAAGAGCTCAACTTTTAAAGCTTTCGGATAACTAAACTTTCGGATAATTAAACAAGGTGGCGATATGAAAACACAATCAGGAATAAAAACAAAAGTAAGTGGCTTACTTAAAAAGTTAGCGCTTCCACTGGCTATCTCTTTAGCCACTTATTCTCAGGCACATGCAGCCGACGTGAATACCACAGGCTTAGCTGTAACAGAAGATACAGTTAAGGTTGGTATTTTACATTCAGTAACCGGCACCATGGCGATTAGTGAAACAGGTTCTGTCCAGGCTGAAAAGCTTGCGATTGAACAAATAAATGCCATGGGTGGTGTATTGGGTCGTAAAATTGAATATGTGCAGGAAGATGGCGCAAGTGATTGGCCGACGTTTGCTGAAAAGTCGAAAAAGTTATTAGTTAACGACAAAGTTGCGGCCGTTTTTGGATGTTGGACTTCAGCGTCTCGTAAAGCCGTTTTACCTGTGTTTGAGCAATATAACGGGATGTTATATTACCCGACGTTTTATGAAGGCTTAGAGCAGTCACCAAACGTTATTTATACAGGGCAAGAAGCGACTCAACAGATTCTTGCAGGGATTGACTGGCTGGTTAAAAATAAAGGGGCAGAAAAATTCTTCTTGTTGGGTTCTGATTATATTTGGCCCAGAACCTCTAACAAAATAGCGCGTAAACACATCCAAAAGTTAGGTCTTAAAGTGGTTGGCGAAGAATACTACCCACTTGGCCACACCCAATTTAACTCTGTTATCAACAAAATAAAGCTTAAGAAACCAGATGTTATTTATGCGATTGTGGTAGGTGGTTCTAACGTTGCCTTTTACAAGCAATTAAAAGCCGCTGGCATTGATATGACTAAAGAAAAGCCATTGGTACTGACTATCTCAGTAACTGAAGATGAAATTTTAGGTATTGGCGGCGAAAATATTGAAGGTGCTTATGCTGCGATGAAATATTTTCAAAGCATTGAAAATAAAAATAATGAATCTTTCGTATCGGCATTTAAAAAGCGCTGGGGAGACGACATTGTTATTGGCGACGTAACGCAAGCTGCATATTTAGGTCCTTGGTTATGGAAAGCGGCGGTCGAAAAAGCAGGATCTTTCGATATCGATAAAGTTAGAGCGGCTTCACCAGGAATTGAATTAACCACTGCACCTGAAGGCTATGTTCGTATCCATGAAAATCATCACCTTTGGTCTAAAACGCGTATCGGTCATGCTCAAGCAGACGGTCAATACGATATTGTTTATGAAACTGACGAGTTGATGGAACCTAACCCGTTCCCTAAAGGTTACCAATAAAACCTCTTGGCGTGGGTTAGTTTTAGCCCACGCTATCTCATCATTACAAGATGTTTCAATATGACCGGAGGATGGGGATATGTTTGCTGAATACAGCGCATCTGAACTAACGGCAATTTTTGCAATGCAAGGCTTTGCCGGCTTAATACTCTTTTCTGTGCTTGTTTTAATGGCGCTTGGTTTGGCAATTATTTTTGGCCAAATGGGTGTGATAAATATGGCTCACGGTGAGTTTATGATTTTGGGGGCTTATATTACTTATTTGACTTCCAATGTGTTTGCTGAATACCTGCCTAGTTTATTTGTAGGTTACTTTTTTGTTGCCATGGTGCTGGCATTTGGGGTCACATTTTTACTCGGGATGGCTGTTGAATGGGGGTTAATTCGTTTCTTATATAAACGCCCTTTAGATACCTTGTTAGCAACTTGGGGATTAAGTTTAATTTTACAGCAGCTTTATCGTACTATTTTTGGCGCAAGAGAAGTGGGTGTGAGTTTACCCGATTGGATGATGGGCTCTTACGCACTGACCGATATTATAGAAGTGCCAATTAACGGTATTTTTGTGATGATCCTAACGTTAGTCATCGCGTTAAGCGTGTATTGGTTGATGTATCGATCAGGTTGGGGACGTCAAGTTAGAGCGGTTGTTCAAAATAGACCAATGGCAAGCGCAGTTGGCATTAATACCGAAAAAGTAGATCGTGTAACTTTTGGATTAGGTTGTGGTATTGCTGGTATTGCAGGCAGTGCATTTACCATGGTTGGTTCAACGGGCCCAACTTCTGGACAGCTTTATATTGTTGATACTTTCTTAGTTGTTGTTTTTGGTGGTGCACAAAGTTTACTTGGCACAATAGCTTCAGCTTTTTCAATTTCACAAGCTCAATCTACCATGGAGTTCTTCTTGAGTGGTTCTATGGCTAAGGTACTGACCTTGTTGTTTGTTGTCGGCATATTGATGCTTCGACCACAAGGCCTATTCGCGATGAAAATCCGTCACTAAGGATAATATTATGATGCATTCATTAAAACAGATATTTCCGCGCAATGATTTGGTCGCTTTTGCTGTATTAGCTGCAATTCTAGCGATTGTTTTTCCGCTAACTATGGATATTTTTAGGCTTAACCTAGTTGGAAAATATTTAACTTATGCCTTTGTCGCTTTAGGGTTAGTTTTATGCTGGGGTTATGGTGGCATTTTGAGCTTAGGTCAGGGAATTTTCTTTGGGCTAGGCGGTTATTGCATGGCTATGTTTTTAAAGCTTGAGGCTTCAAGCCCTGAAAATACAGCGATTCAATCAACGCCTGGTATTCCTGATTTTATGGACTGGAACCAAATAACCGAGCTTCCTTGGTTTTGGGAACCCTTCCATAGTTTACCTTTTACTATTTTAGCTGTGATGGTTGTACCCACAGTATTTGCATTCTTTATTGGTGTAGCCATGTTTAAGCGGCGTGTAGGGGGTGTTTATTTTGCGATTATTACCCAAGCTATCGCTGCCATTTTAACTATCTTAATTATTGGTCAGCAAGGTTTTACCGGAGGTGTAAACGGGATCACTGATTTAAGAACTTTCTTGGGTTGGGATATTCGTACCGACAGCGCTAAATACCTATTATATTTTGTTAATTTAGTTTTATTGTTTATCTGCTTAGTGATAGCTCAATTTGTTCGTAAAAATAAATTGGGTCGCATCTTAGTTGCAATGCGAGTTCGTGAAGAAAGGGTGCGTTTCTCGGGCTATGACGTTTCAAATTTCAAAATATTTGTATTCTGCTTAGGGGCGCTATTTTCAGCACTAGGCGGCGCCATGTTTACATTGCAAGTCGGATTTATGTCACCAACATTTGTGGGCATAGTGCCTTCAATTGAAATGGTTATCTTATGTGCCGTTGGTGGTCGTTTATCGATATTTGGCGCAATTTACGGTGCATTATTAGTTAATTTTGCAAAAACTACTTTTTCTGAAACCTTTCCTGAACTTTGGTTATTCGCAATGGGCGCTTTGTTCATTAGCGTTGTGCTGTTCTTTCCGAATGGTTTAGCAAGTTTGTACCAAGAATACTTTTTGCCTTGGGTTAAAACCAAGTTCAACTTAACTAACAAAGCCAGCAAAGCCATAAATGCTGAGCTTGAATCTAAAGTTAAACCACAAGTTGAACCACAAGTTGAACCTAAAGAACAGCAAGATAATTCAGCGAAATTACCAGCAGGTGCCAGATATGAAAGCTAATGATTTTGTTTTAGCGGTTGAGGGATTAACCGTTTCTTTTGATGGATTTAAAGCAGTTAACGATTTATCTCTATACGTTGATGAAGGAGAAATACGAGTCATTATTGGCCCTAACGGTGCCGGAAAAACCACCGTTTTAGATTTAATTTGCGGGAGAACTAAATCAACTTCAGGCTCGATTAAATTTAGAGACAAAGAGCTGACAAAAATGAGCGAGCACCAAATTGTTCATGCCGGAGTGGGGCGTAAATTTCAAAATCCGTCTATTTATGAAGACCTCACTGTATTTGAAAACTTGGAGCTGTCTTACCCCAAAGGCAGAGGGGTATTTGGGGCTTTGTTTTTCAAAAGAGATCAGGATGTGATTAATCAAGTACAAGCCATTTCTGAAAGTATTTTTTTGGAGAACTTGCTCGATAAACCGGCTGGTTTATTGAGCCACGGCCAAAAACAGTGGTTAGAAATAGGAATGTTACTAATTCAGGATCCTGATTTGTTGATGTTAGATGAGCCCGTAGCCGGCATGTCTGTAGCCGAGCGTCGAAAAACAGCTGAGCTACTTAAGCGTATTACTAAAGGTCGTTCAGTCGTTGTTATCGAGCATGATATGCAATTCGCTGAAGAAATTGCAGATAGAGTAACCGTATTGCACCAAGGCAAAGTGTTGTCTGAAGGCAGTATGGAACGAGTGCAAAACGACCCTAAGGTGATTGAAGTTTATTTAGGTCACTAATTTAGAGTTATCAGGCGGAGAAAATTATGCTGCAAGTTAAAGATTATCGTGTTTCTTATGGCCAAAGCGAAGTAGTGCACGGCGTTAACTTTGAAGTTAAAGAAAATGAAATAGTAGCCATTATGGGCAGAAATGGCATGGGGAAAACTTCATTAATGAAATCACTGGTAGGCATGGTGCCCGAGAGTGGCGGCTCTGTTTCATTGGGCGGAACCGATTTAACCGGAATGAAAAGTTTTGCTCGTGTTGCCAATGGTGTCGGTTTTGTACCTCAAGGACGAATGATATTTTCAACAATGACAGTGCTTGAAAATATTGAAACCGGATTAACCTCAACTAATCAATCTAGGCTAACGGATGATAGCGACCTCTACGAGTTATTTCCTGTTTTAAAAGAAATGAAAAAACGCAGAGGTGGCAATTTATCAGGGGGCCAACAGCAACAACTAGCGATTGCCAGAGCGCTCGCTAGTAACCCTAAAGTATTAATTTTAGACGAGCCCACAGAGGGAATTCAGCCTTCAATCATTAAAGAAATGGCTCGAACACTTAAACGTATTCGCGATGAGCGAGGTTTATCTATTTTGGTGTCTGAGCAAGTTTTAAGTTTTGCCTTAGAAATTGCTGACAGAGTCTTGGTGATTGAAGGGGGCAATATCGTTCATCAAGATGAAATCGCCAATATAGATGAAGACAAAGTTGCCAGTTATTTATCAGTTTAATGTTTTATAAATTTATTCCATTTTTACCGCAACCCAAACTGCGGCTGGTCCGCAAGGAGAACTACAATGACTAAAACAATTATCAAAGTTGATTTAAACCAATCTGCATATGAAAATGAAAAGCTTCATAATCGTTGGCATCCAGATATCCCGATGGCTGAAACGGTCAAACCAGGTGATGATTTTATTATTGAATGTATTGACTGGACTGGCGGCCAAATTAAAAATAATGACGACGCGAGCGATGTTCGGGATGTTGATTTAACCCAAGTGCATTTTTTATCAGGCCCTGTTGGGGTAGAGGGTGCTGAACCCGGTGATTTATTAGAAGTTGATATTTTAGATATAGGTACTTTTGATGAAAGCCAGTGGGGTTTTAATGGTTTCTTTTCAAAGAAAAATGGGGGTGGGTTTTTAACCGAGCATTTCCCCGAAGCGCAAAAATCGATTTGGGACTTTAAAGGTATGTTTACGTCGTCTCGACATATACCGGGAGTTGAGTTTGCAGGCATGATTCACCCAGGTTTAATTGGTTGTTTACCCTCTTCAGAAATGTTAAATGAATGGAATACTCGCGAAAAGGAGCTTTACGATACCGAGCCAGATCGAGTTCCCGGGTTAGCTAACTTACCTTATGCTGATACTGCTCATATGGGCAAAATGAGCGGCGATGCTAAGAAAGCAGCGGCAGCTGAAGGCGCTCGTACCGTGCCGCCTAGAGAACACGGCGGTAATTGCGATATTAAAGATTTATCTCGTGGTTCAAAAGTATACTTTCCGGTTTATGTAAAAAATGCAGGATTGAGTGTTGGCGACTTACACTTTAGCCAAGGTGATGGTGAAATTACGTTTTGTGGCGCAATAGAAATGGCTGGGTGGATACATTTACGCGTTAAGTTAGTAAAAGATGGTATGCGTAAATATGGCGTAAAAAATCCAATCTTTCAACCAAGCCCAATTACTCCAAAATACGATGACTACCTTATTTTTGAAGGGATTTCAGTTGATGAACAAGGCAAACAACATTACTTGGATGTAAATGTTGCCTATCGTCAGGCTTGCTTAAATGCCATTAACTACCTTGAAAAATTTGGTTATACCCGCGCTCAAGCTTACGCAATTTTAGGGACCGCGCCTGTGCAAGGTCATATTAGTGGCGTGGTAGATGTGCCTAATTCATGTGCGACTTTATGGCTACCAACCGATATATTCAAAGAAGATATTAAGATCAATTCTGAAGGACCAACCAAATACTACGATGGATCAATTGATGTACCAAAAGCGCCCGACTTAGATTAAAGCACTACATTTTTAGCGTTATTTGCATACTGCTCTGTACCCTGTTTGGCTCAGAGCAGTTTAAATGCTTACGAAATATTGATTGTGTTTATTTAACGAGAACAGAATGAACTAATATTGGAGTTATGCTATGCCATTATACGATTATAAGTGCAGTAAACATGGTGTTTTTCAAAAGATGGTGCCAATTGCGTTGGGCGATAAACCATGCGAGTGTCCACATTGTGCTCAACTGAGTGCTAGAGTTATTTTAGTTGCCCCAGAAATCCTGAATATGGCAACTGAAAAACGAAAAGCCCATGAAACTAACGAAAAAGCGAGTCATCAACCTGTGTTTTCTACAGTTGAAAGTCGAGATAAAAAGCATGGTCGAAATTGTGGCTGTGAAAGCAAAGCAAGTAAAAGTTCTCGAGCCGTTTATCTAGCAGATGGGAGTAAAATTTTCCCATCTGCCCGCCCTTGGATGATTAGTCATTAAATTAACCTTAACTCGGGTTAGATTACATTGCTGGCTGAATAGTATTATCAGCTAGCACCTCCCTGAATTTTTTAAAATTTGCGATAAGTCACTTCACACTTATCCCCAGCTTAGGTATGCTTTGTCGCAATTTTATCAATTCTAAAAATATACAGGGAAGCGCTTTATGTCGCAGTCATTAACAACCGTTATTCTTGCCGCTGGTAAAGGCACAAGAATGAAATCGTCATTACCTAAAGTTCTGCATAAAATAGGTGCTAAACCTATGGTTAAGCATGTTATTGATGCGTCGCATTCACTCGATGCACAAAAGCTTATTATGATTTATGGTCATGGTGGCGATAAATTAAAAACTGCATTAGCAGCAGAATCATTAATTTGGGTTGAACAAAAAGAACAATTAGGCACAGGCCACGCTGTACAGCAAATTATTCCTGAAATTACCGATAACGAGCAAGTGCTTATTTTATATGGCGACGTACCCCTAATTAGTTCAGCCACGCTTGAAAAACTATTAACCTCAGCGCCAGATAAAGGCATAGGGTTATTAACCGTTAATCTTGAAAACCCAACCGGATATGGCCGTATTATTCGTGACACAGATGGCAACGTAACCGCCATTGTTGAAGAGAAAGATGCAAACGGCATGCAAAAACAAGTGAACGAAGTGAATACCGGCATTTTAACCGCACCTGCGAGTTTACTTAAAACTTGGTTAGCGGATTTATCTAACGATAATGCCCAGCAAGAATATTACTTAACCGATATTATTGCTATGTGTGCGGACCAAGGTTATCCGATTGAAACTGCAAACCCAGCAGAAACGGCCGAGGTAGAAGGCGTTAACAATCGTTTGCAACAAGCTACATTAGAGCGAATTTATCAACAGAAACAAGTTGAAAGCCTAATGGTTGAAGGGGTTACATTTAGAGATCCAGCCCGCGTTGATGTACGTGGTACGGTAAGTGTTGGTCAAGATGTGGCAGTTGATATCAATGTGGTTTTTGAAGGTGACGTTGAACTGGGTAACAATGTTACCATTGAACCAAACTGTATTTTACGTAACTGTAAAATTGCCGATGGCACCTTAATTAAAGCCAATACCATTATTGAAGATGCCGTGATAGGCCAAGCTTGTTTTATTGGGCCATTTGCGCGTATTCGCCCAGGGTCAGAATTTGCAGAAGGCGTGCATATTGGTAATTTTGTTGAAACCAAAAACACTAAAATAGCCAAAGGTTCAAAAGCCAATCACTTAAGTTATTTAGGTGATAGCGATGTAGGTGCTGGCGTAAACGTGGGTGCAGGTAGCATTACTTGTAATTATGACGGAGCAAATAAATTTAGAACCACAATTGAAGATAACGTATTTGTTGGATCTAACTCATCAATTGTTGCCCCCGTTAAATTGGCTAAAGGTACAACAGTTGGAGCTGGCTCAACCATAGTTAAAAGCTCTGAAAACGATGAGCTAGTGATTGCCCGCGCTAAACAGCGTCATATATCAGGTTGGCAACGACCGGTTAAAAATAAAAAATAACTTATATTTATAGTGAACCTTCATATTTTAAGAATGCGACAAATTGTCGCATTCTTTGTTTTACACGCTTTTATTAAAGACTAAAATCAACAAACTTATTTTATTCTACTTATTTAAATGCAATTTTTTTGACTTTGTTGCTGTCTACTAATTGAATGATACATTATCAGCCATTACAAAAAGGAAGAGTTCAGACATGTTTAATCAAATTAAATTATTAAAAGGTGCGTTTATTACATTATGCACAGCCACCTTGTTAGCAGCTTGTACCGCGGCCAGTGTAGATAAACAGCACATAGGTGAAGACTCCTATAGCAACCTAGATAGCTTTGTTTTAACCACAGGTGATCGATTGCCATCGGTTACGCTTAACGACAGCCAAGGCCAGCAGCACAATGTTAGTTCGTTAAGTGATAATCAAAATATTTTATTAGTGGTTTATCGCGGTGAATGGTGTCCGTTTTGTATTGGCCAGTTAGAGTCGTTTGAAAACGTGCTACCAGAGCTTAAAAATTATAATACCCGCTTAGTCGCCATAAGTCCTGATAGCCAAGCAACTAACAAAAACACCCAACGAAAATTTGGTTTAGATTATTTGTTTTTAAGCGATGCCAAAATGAAACTTATTGATGAGCTTGGCTTGCGCAAAAACGATAAAGTGCCTCACCCAGCCACAATATTAATAAGCAAAGGCGGCGAAGTACTTTGGTATTATGTAGATAAAGACTTTAAAACCCGGCCAACAGGCGAGCAAATGAAAGCCGTTTTAAAGCAAAATTTAACTAAATAATATTAAGCCCCACGCTGTGAATAACCTGAGGGTAACATGTGGGTTAGCTGTGATTTGGTTGTGAGTTGGTTATTAGTTAGTTATGAGTTAAAAGCGTGCTTTTATAAGCAAAACCAGCAAACAAATTAAATGGCTTGGGCGTTATGCTCAGGCCATTTTTTTACAAAATTTTTTATTCAAGCCCAGTTTAAATGAATCTCTTTACCGTATCGCGCCAAAAGTAATGGGCTTTTGTCTCGGTTAGCCTCAGGGCAAAATCATACTTGAATCATTTTCATACAAAGATTAAAGGGTGAGCCATCATTTTCGCAAAAACGCTGCAAGTACATTCCTGTAAGCTTGAATTTTTCGTCCTGAAAAAACCATTTTGCTCTAAATAACGACTCTCCTAGATACTACCCACTATATTTCAGAATGTGATCTTGCCTATGGTTAGTCTGCATTTAGGTCAATTTATTAAAAAATGACTTGCAGCTTAGCGCTACTTCTGTTTAAATTTCGCCCTAACTTTCAGACCGAAACTTAACCTTAATAAAAAGAAACTAACCGAAAGATGTCAAAACGTAATACTCAACAAAGACGCCACACTATTCATAGCCTAGTTAATGAAAACGGCGAAATGAGCGTTGAAGCTTTATCAGAGCGTTTTGAAACTTCAGTGGTTACTATTCGTAAAGATTTAGCCGCACTTGAAAAAAGCGGACTTTTATTACGCCGTTATGGTGGTGCAGTGCCACTACCGCAAGAGGTGATAACCGACGCTGAAAAAACCGTTTCGCCAGCCAAGCAAAGTATTGCGTTAAAGGCGGCTGAGTGCATTCGTGAACATAACCGAATTTTAATCGATAGCGGACGAACAACTGCCAGCTTAATACCGCATTTAAATCACAAACGTGGCTTAATTGTGATGACCAACGCACTAGATGTCGCCAACCAATTACGTGAGCTTGAAAACGAGCCTACTATTTTAATGACAGGCGGCACCTGGGACCCTCATTCAGAATCTTTTCAAGGCCAAGTTGCTGAGCAAGTTTTAAGATCTTATGATTTTGATCAGCTTTTTATTGGTGCCGATGGCATAGATTTAGAGCGCGGTACCACCACTTTTAACGAACTCATCGGTTTAAGCCGAGTGATGGCAGAGCAAGCCAGAGAAGTCATAGTGATGATAGAGTCAGACAAAATTGGCCGCCGAATCCCAAACCTAGAGCTAAACTGGAATCAAATTACAAGAATCATCACCGATTCAGACATTACAGCTGAAGCGGTTAAACAAATTGAAAAAATGGGTGTGGTTGTGAATATCGCCAACTCACCAAAACAAGGATAAAGGAACATAAATTATGTGTGGAATTGTAGGTGCAGTAGCACAAAGAGACGTCGCAGAAATTTTATTAGAAGGCCTACGCCGCTTAGAATACCGAGGCTATGATTCAGCCGGCTTAGCCGTCATTCAAAACAGTGAATTGCAGCGTATTCGTCGTGTGGGTAAAGTTAAAAATTTAAGCGAAGGCTTAGCTGATCAATTTTTATCAGGTGGCACTGGTATAGCACACACTCGCTGGGCAACTCATGGTGAACCGACAGAGCGCAATGCCCACCCACACATGTCACAAGACAGAATCGCAGTTGTTCACAACGGTATTATTGAAAACTACCGTGAATTAAAAACACAATTAACCGAGCAAGGCTATCAGTTTAACTCAGATACTGATACCGAAGTATTAACGCACCTTATTCATCAACTATTAGACTCTGGCCTAGATTTACTAGCCGCTGTACAAAAAGCTGCACAAACGGTGACTGGTGCATATGGGACAGCGATTATAGATAAACAAAACCCAGATCAAATGGTCGTCGCACGCTCTGGCAGCCCGCTTGTTATTGGCTTAGGCATAGGCGAAAACTTTGTTGCCTCTGACCAACTTGCACTATTACCGGTAACCAGTCGTTTTATTTATTTAGAAGAAGGCGACGTTGCCCGAATTAGTCGTAAATCAGTTGAAATTTTTGATAAATCTGGCGAACAAGTTGAGCGAAAAGTTAACTTAGTTGACGCTAAAGCGGATTCAGCTGATAAAGGCGAATATCGCCATTACATGATGAAAGAAATTTTTGAACAGCCAACCTGTGTGCGTCAAACCCTAGAAGAGCGAGTTTCAACCTCGGGTATTGAAACTGGCATTTTTGGTAATGGTTTTGAAGAGGTGATCCCTCAAATTAACCACGTAACCATTGTTGCATGTGGAACCAGTTACCACGCAGGCATGGTCGCCAAATATTGGTTTGAACAATACGCAGGTGTCAGTTGTAGCATCGAGATAGCGTCTGAATTCCGCTACCGTAAATTTTATGTTCACAACGGCAGCTTGTTTGTATCAATTTCACAATCAGGTGAAACCGCCGATACTTTAGCCGCGTTAAAACTAGCAAAAGAGCAAGGTTATTTATCGTCACTCACTATTTGTAATGTGATGGGATCATCGTTAGTACGTGAATCAGACTTTCACTTTATGACCCGCGCCGGGACTGAAATTGGCGTTGCTTCAACTAAAGCATTTACCACCCAATTAGTTTCATTATTATTATTAGTATTAACCATTGGCAAACACAAAGGCTTAAATGCTGAAACTGAACTAAACATCGCCTCTGCATTAATGCAGCTACCGGGTAAAATTGAAAACGCATTACTCGCCAATGACGAAATTGAAGCCCTAGCTGAAGAGTTTGCCGACAAACACCATGCATTATTTTTAGGCCGCGGTGAGCAATACCCAATTGCAATGGAAGGTGCGCTTAAACTTAAAGAAATTTCATACATTCACGCCGAAGCTTACGCAGCCGGTGAATTAAAACACGGTCCAATTGCATTAATTGATGCTGAAATGCCAGTGATTGTAGTCGCCCCTAATAATGAATTATTAGAAAAACTACATTCAAACGTTGAAGAAGTGCGCGCGCGTGGCAGTGTACTTTATGTATTTGCCGACAAAGACGCCAAATTTGAAAGCGACGAAACTCAAAAAGTAATCAGCGTAGTGCCAACTGAAGATATAATTGCACCGATTGTTTACACCATTCCACTACAATTATTAAGCTACCATGTAGCCGTAATTAAAGGTACAGATGTGGATCAGCCTAGAAACCTAGCCAAAAGCGTAACTGTCGAATAAGTTATTGAAAAATAATTAAATTTTTGGGTAAGCAATTAACATGCTATCCCACAGGTTTATGAGCTGCCATTTACGCAGCTCAAATTTTCGTTCTATTGTAGGTTGCGGTAAGCCAGAGGCGCACCCAACATTGTGGCATATTAAATAAAAATGTTGGGATTCACTTTGCTCGACCCAACCTACCGAGCTTCGCCCGGCTCGGTCTTTATTTAGACTAGCCCACAAAAGCAAGACCAGCCCAGAGTTGTAAGCATAGCCTTCGCAAACTAAGTCCACTTCCAATGCAAAAATTGGCACCATTATATATTGTCCGTTAACCGCCTCAGACTTACCCATTCTTCGCCATATTTTGTAAAGACAGAAGCAAATTTATAACCATCACCATGCGCAGTAAAACAATCCAAGCAAAACATTGCCCAACTTGAATTGTTTTTAAAAGGTCCGTCAACAAAAAACGTTTCGTCGGCCAAAGGGGATTCACAGCACTCACAATCAGGAGGACTACCTATAAATTTTTCGTCGATTTTCGAAAGACAGTCTATATCGAAACACTGCTTCAAAATCATCGTGTGACTAAAAATAGGTTCTACTAAAGCTCCTTTATGGTAGGCATTTATTCTCTGATAAATTTGTCTGACCATTGATTGATTTTCATGCAAATAATAAACAAAGCTTTCAATTGCTTCCTTTGATTCGCAAACAACCCACCTAAAGTCTTCAAATCGTTCGAACCGCCTCTCATTATTGTATTTCCTCACCTTATAGGTTTTGTAACTTAACCCCAAATCAAACAATATGTCGACGTGACGATCATCAGAATGGTCTCCCATCATCATACACACAATATTAGCTACAACACCGTTGTAATACTTATCCAAAATATGTCTAAATCCCTTTGTCGGATTATGAGCTTCTAACATACCTTGGTAAGAAATGTCTTCGTCACTATCAATAACGTTTATCGAAAAGTATGGCAAATATGAGGTTGGATCTTTATAGTGCACCGATAAATAAATCCCCAAAATGCCAAGAGATAAATTGGAAATATTAATTTCTACAATTTTCTTGTCTTCGATTAATTCATTGATGATCGATAACACATGGTTTTTCCATGGGGGATTATTTCTTAAACAATTTTCGACCCTACGTTTTACGTAAGCTGCCTCAGACTTAATTGATAAATTTGCTTTTCCACTAAATTTTTTTGAATCTACAGTTTCAATTTCATTTAATAAAGTGTCGTCAGTTAAACATTGATTCAAACCAAATGTTCCAGCTTTAATCAATTTTAAAACTCGAAACCCCATAAAATGTAATTTTTCCGAAAACTTAGCAGGATTTTCTATGGTTAGGTAATCACACTCTACTAATCCCAAAAGACCAGCAAAATTATCGTAAATTGTTTGAGTATCCGGATTAGCGCATAGTTCTTCGGTATCAACAAATAAATTTTTAGAATATTTCTCTATTTGCCTTAGATAAAACTCTTTACTTTTACGTTGATGAGCAAGAAAAACTAAATATTGGAAAAGTTTAACTTGGGGTATTTGTCTTGGTGAGGAACCAAATAGCGTGGTTAAGGCGGATTCCACCCTATCTTGCTCGTCTTTTGCAAAGGAACTTGGTACTTTCACAACAACGATTATAAAGTCATTTAATTCCAATTTTTTGCAAGATTTCTTAATACTATCAATACCACACTTTAATGAGGTTTTATCCAAATACCAAAAACCTTCATACCAGGGTGCAAACATGCGCCCTTCAGAAAAATCCAGAATTTCCACTTTTGTCGCACGAACATCAGACTGATTGATAAACTCTAGTTGTAAGCCAAGTGTATCTATTGAGCTTTCATGATAAAAACGAGAAAAAGGCACAATCAACTCGCTCCATACCGTCGAAGCAACTATAACTCTTATCTCGTCTTCTCTTGCCGAAAAATGAGATTTTACTCCTTCTAAATACTTGTAGATCTCATGGATCGCCTCTCTAGAGCTGGCGTTAGATTTTTTTAATTCAATAAGTACATGCTTTCCATTTTTATCCCTCGCGTAGATATCAATAAAACCTCTTGTTCCAAGGTCGTTGGGAATGTACTGTTCTTTTTTTAAAAACGTCAACCCAGATTCGATAAGATCGACATTAGCACACAAAATTTCCTGAATTTGCGACTCACTTAAATTTGTCACCATTATATATCCTTTATTTGGGTATTTTTTGAATGTGTAGAACCCGAAATTAGCAGATATTTTTTCGTTATTAATGCTTACCATTGAAAAGTACATAATGTTCTGGTCAATTCCAGTCAGCCACTTTTCTTAAAAAATTAAACGCTGCTAGTTATTAGCTGAGTAAAGCCGTTGCAGGTTGTTCAGAAAAATAGATATTAATAAGAGCTGGTCTTACAATTTTGCTAATACTTGAATAATGTAAAATAAAATACTCATCTATTTCTTTCAAAGTATAACCTCCGATTTGGTAAGCTCCTATAATAGCCTAACCCCAAGTTTGATTTTTCCCATAAGCATTAATGTAAACCCAACCTACAGTAATTGAAAAATCATTGCATTTAAACGGCTTAAACTCATAATCAGACGCCTAATAGAAACATATTTAAGATCTGTCGCCCAAGCCTGATGTTTGTTTATGTCGGCTTACGCGCCCACGGCGCTAAACCGACCTACATTGACCTACACGGTTTCCATTGACCTATGCGGGGTTGTACCGACCTAGATAGATTTGCACTAACCCACACAGACCAATGCCGGTTTCACCAACCAATATCTAATTATTCCTATTTAATCATACCGGTATTGATACCGTCTTTTACCCATTTAATTTTCATTAGTCACTTTTAACTTTTGAACTAAAAAATCTACAGCTGCTTTTACCTTTGGTACTAGGTAGCCTTGTTTTTGATATAACAAATAAACCGCCATATTTGCGTTTTGAGTGATTGCTAATTCATGCTCAAATTTTAGTTCTTGTAGCTTTCCTGATTTAAGGTATGGCGCTAATGCCCATCGCGTAGACATTAATATACCTTCACCGTTACAGGCTTTTTTGGCTAGCCAAGGCCCGTTATTTGAAATCGCGACCGCTGGGCCAGAAACATCTTGCCATTGACCCTCTATATCACATAACCAAGGGGTTGGCCCTGTCGGCGTTTTAAAATAAAGGCCTTTATGTTGCTTTAATTCCTGTACGGTTTGAGGTGTGCCATGCTTTGTTAGGTAACATGGCGAAGCAACAGGAATAAAGCTATTGTCCATTAAGTTTATTGCTAATACGCGCTCATTTGGGGCGTAGCCACCCCGTATTGCAATATCGACATCATCACGGTTAAGAGCTGATAATTCATCGCTTAAACTCACATCTAGTACAATTTCAGGGTATAAAGCGGAAAATTCGTCTAATAAAGGCAGCAATATTTGCTCACCAAAACTCACCATTGAGCTAATACGCAAATGCCCCATTGGTGTTGTTTGATAGCTACGAACGGTTTCGTTGCTTTGTTCTAGCTGATTTAATATTTGTTGAACATCGTTATAATAAATTTGCCCCACTTCGGTTAGCTTTACAATGCGGGTTGAGCGTTTTAAAAGTGTTGCGCCTAAGCTTTGTTCTAAATCAGCCACGCGCCTTGATAAAGAGGAGGGCGGTACATTAAAGGTACTGGCAGCTTTAGTAAAACTGCCAGTTTCAACAACTTTGATAAAGTATTTAATCGCGCGTAGTTGATCCAACAAACTTCTCCATTTAATAAATGCTTTTGTATTATTGTCTTTAAAACAAAAGTGATTCGCATTTTCCCTTATATATAACCGGATTAAAACAAGTAATAATGAGTTTAAGTTAAATTCAGATGCTTAATTGCATTTTTTGGCAATTTAAGCATAACTTTCACGCTAATAATGGAAAGCTAAATTATGAATGAATCAAATATACAACTTATATCTACGATTTCCGACGACAATAAACTAACACTGGCGTTAAAAAATATTGAAATGCCACAACCCGCTGACGATGAGGTGGTGGTTCGCATTGAAGCCGCGCCATTAAACCCGTCAGATTTAGGGGTTATGTTCAGCGGTGCTGATATGTCGACAGCGGTGCAATCTGGTACTGAACAAAACCCAGTGATTACCGCAGATGTTCCAGCTAAAGCTATGCCTGCGTTAAAAACGCGAGTGGGTAAAGCAACATCTGTGGGTAATGAAGGCGCAGGAACCGTTGTTGCGGCGGGCTCATCGGCTGCGGCCCAAGCCTTAATCGGTAAAACAGTGGCGGTGATCGGCGGTGGAACTTATCGTAAATATCACAGTGTTAATGTACAAAGCTGCTTGGTTTTAAAAGAAGAGACGACGGCTAAAGAAGGCGCTTCTTCTTTTGTTAATCCGTTAACGGCATTAGCTATGGTTGAAACCATGCGAGCTGAAGGCCATAAAGCGATTATTCATGCGGCAGCTGCGTCTAACCTGGGGCAAATGTTAAACCGTATTTGTATGGCCGATGGTATCGATTTAATTAACATTGTTCGTAAACCTGAACAAGAAAAACTACTAACGGATATGGGCGCTAAATATGTGGTTAACTCAAGTAGTGATACTTTTCTGGATGATTTAACGGCGGCGATTATTGAAACGGGCGCAACTATTGCTTTTGATCCTATTGGTGGCGGCCAATTAACCAGTGATATTTTAAATTGTATGGAAGTTGCGGCAGCTCGAGATACAAAAGAGTATAGTGTTTATGGGTCTGACACTTTTAAACAAGTGTATATTTATGGCGCATTAAACCGAGGCCCTATTACGTTAAACCGTAACTTTGGTTTTGCGTGGGGTGTAAATGGCTTTTTATTGTTTAATGCGTTAGGTAAATTAGGAACCGACACTGTTATGGCAATGCGCAAACGCGTTGCTAATGAAATCACCACAACATTTGCAAGCCATTATACAGATGAAGTATCACTAACAGAGGCCCTACAGTTATCGTCAATAAAAACCTATGCTAAACAAGCAACAGGTGAAAAGTATTTAATTACCCCTCAAAAATAATTGAGTTTTTAAATGTGTAAAACGCGTCAGCAAGCAAAAACCACAGAGTTATAAATAACTTTGTAGGCGCGAAGCTTGCTCGCGCGTAAATGTTAGCCCCCAATTTGCTGTTATCTTTATTGCTAAGTTTAAAAAATTCACGCTGAATGTATAAGTTAACTTGTGGTTTATAATCGCTTGAGTGTCATGTCTGGATTGCCTACAATGACGCACTTTTATTTTTAACTTATTAAATTCAGGTTTTTAATTATGAGCGATAATAAACCCGCTTTACCGGATCGTTTGTCAATCGATTCACGCAGCAAACACTACGTAGCTGAATGCTTTGAGCATGAAATTGGGATTAAATTAAACGGCAAAGAGCGCACTAACATTGAAGAATATTGTATTAGTGAAGGCTGGGTAAAAGTACCCTCTCCAAAAGCGTTAGATCGCCGTGGTCAGCCGTTGTTAATTAAATTAAAAGGTGAAGTTGAACCTTTTTATAAATAATTCAGAGCGTGCCTTCAGTGCCCGAAATAATTCTGTTTTTGGGCATTTAAAGTCACTCAAAATCCTCATTTTCTAACCAGAGATAACGCCCCTGATTAAAGCCTATTCCATAGTATTTTAGCGTTTTACTACTGCCAACTAACTTTTCATTTAAGCTTGGATAAATCGTTAAACATTCCTGATTAAATTTTAGCTGTTCAGTGCTATTGATGGGCTCAGAAAATTCAGCCCAATCATTTCTATTGACGATAAACCCTTGGTATCCAGCATCGATCATTAGTTGGATTTTATCGGAGTTTTTATATCTAAACTCAGCTAGCCCCAGGTTAGAATGCTTTGAAAGAAAAATATTTAACTTATCGGGCAATTCACAGTTTTGGTTTAGCTTCGAATAAGTGCCAGAGAGCTGGTATGCAACTATGCCTGTTGCTAGTATAAGGATACAAAAGGTTGTTAGACTTTTCATATTACTCTAATTTGGTAAAAGCATGTTGATTTCTGATCGCACTATTAAAATATGTTCCTTGAGAAGCAGCGGTTAATAAGCCATTGTAAATAGAGGATGCAACATTGTTATAGCGGTAAACACTATCGTTATGAAATTTAATATCAAGCAATTCGTTCAGGTTTGAATATCCAAATTGGTAAATAGCGCTTGATGAAGCATTATGTTGAGGGTGCATGGGATATGGAATTAAATTAACTGAAATTGCAGTTAATTGCTTTGCAATTTCTAGTGGTTGCCCATCTTGCCCATTTAAATAGGAATCGACGAGTCCATGTCCTGATTTATCTATATTGTGGACTTGCGATTGAAAGTTCGCCGAGACTGAATTAAATGTACTGCGAACTAAACTCATAACTACGTCTTCTGAGTTGGTTATATGCCCTGTAACATTTGGATAAACACTTGCTATAGGGCCTCCGGGAATATCGACAGGACTTGCTAACTGCATGTGACCTAACATTGGGTAGTTAAATAGCTCATATTTATTCGGGAATTTATAACTGTTATACATTTCGGTTATAATTGCATTTCCGTAAAAATTGCCTTGTGAGTGAGTAATTAGGATGACTCGACTACAAGTATCTAGTAATTCTTTTAAAGCGTATAATCCAAAAATACTAGTCCCTTCATTAAGAGTTTGTTGATACTCATTGCTAATATCTTGCAAAAAAGATTGAAGTCCTAACTTTTCAATCTGAGGCCTGTTCGTTAAGAATCTATGTTCACCATTTAAAAAATCAATGATAGCGTCAGCCGCTTCGTCATCTTCCCATTTGTGTTTTCCTACTTCAAATATTTGAGAAACAAAAAACTCAGATGCGTTGTGATTCCCTGTGACCTCGGAAGAAAACCCTTTTTGTATTAAATACGCCTGAATAAACTGTTTGATTGCAGATTTATTGAGTATGAATCCAACAGAGTCAGTAAACATACCATTAATGTAATGAGTCTTTATTTGATCTACATTTTGTTCGCAAGATGATTGAGCTAAATTACAGAAAAATACGCTTAAAATTAAAGTTAAATATTTCATTTTTCATTCTCCATCACAACCGCTAATTGTTCACAAGGATTAATATTTTCAATATCAAACTCATCTGAGTCGAGTTGGGTATAGAGATTTTCTTGAATAATAAATTTAAATTTAATCCGGTCGAATGTATTGAAGAAACTTGACTCTTTCCAGGCTATATCACTAAAGCTTTGCTTACAAAGTCGAGCTTGGATAAGCCTCCCTAAAGTTTGTTTGGCATTTTCAGCAGATACACTGTGTTGTGAATTAGAAAAAAGCATTAGGTTTGTGTAAATTTTTCCAGCTTTCAGCGCATATTCTTTAGTTTGTTCTGGTATTCTGCTCATTTTTATATGCACTTCAAAATCATCACGAATTAGATTCAAATTTTTATCTGTACCAATCAAACTATTAAATTCATTAGAATTCTCGTCATACTCAGGTAAATCATATCCGATAGCAGGGTGATCAAACGGAAGCCAGTGTTTTTCTTTCCACTTACCTTGCTTAGTTTTTTTTATTAGTGTGTAGTATTTATTCTGGTAAAAAATACTATTGCCAATTTGATAATGTTTTCTGGCAGACCAAGACTCGATAGTTTGTAGCTGGGCTTTTTTGCCAAATGAAGCAATGATATTTTTAGTTGAGATATTTTCTGGTGTCTTTTTATAGGCCGAGACTATTTTGTGCCAATTTTTATCAGGCTGATGGATATAGATATTGTTACCAAACCGAATCATATCGCCCTTTTGGTATTTAAATTCAATATTAAACTCAGGCAAGTCTTCAAATTGAATAGAGTAGGCTGTTAACGGGAACAGTAGCAGAAAAAGAATATACGAAGTCGTTTTCATGACGGATCCTTGTCCATATTTAAAGCATCATGCTTAGAATGAATTTTAACTATGAGCTTAATTGCAATTGCAGAAATTGCAATTATTTAGCAAATTTCAGTACTGTTACCTATATATAGCTGTTTTCCCATAACAATTTAAACCTGTGAACTTGCCTTGCCATATTTGGCTGATAGCTAAACAAATGTTTATTGTTTGCTTTGACTGAGTTAGCATATGTTTTTTTAAGTTTCCCGCTGGACTTTTATTTTGCAAACTTTGACTAAACAACAAATTCGTAGCCAAGTTATTAAATTAACAAAACTTTCAGATAAAAAGCCGGATTATTATTTTATCCAAGGCTATTTATTGGGTTTAGGGGTCAACCCTGAAATGGTTATGCCTAACCATTGGCAAGTGGATTTATTTGGCGATTTTAAGTTTGGTTCGCAAGACGATATGCAACTCTTAAATGCATTAATGGAGCTGTATAACTTGCAAATGGACAGCATAATGCAGCAGCAAATTAAATTACCACCACAATGTGCGTTAAGCATAAACAATTATCAACAGGCTTTGGCACAAGACGCGCCTTTAACCAATTGGTGTGCTGGTTTTGCGAAAGCTTTGTCATTAATTAATACAAAAACTTTAAAGCAAGCTCAACAAAAGGAACTTAAAGATTTACGCTTTGTGGTTAATCAGCTAGCTGGAAACGACCCACAGGCACAAGAATTACTGGCTGAGAATTGTGGCTTTATTCATATTTTATTACAGCATAAAAAATATTTAACAACTCGAATTCACAATACCATTTATGCGATGCGCTTTGAGGGGAATTTAACGCCGGATGCTGATGTTGATCACCTTTATCAAAATGAATCTCAGTCGGAGCTTGTGCACGTAAGTGACGAGCAATTAGAAGAGTTTGATGAGCTGGTTGATATATTTTTAAGCTGTGATTCAACAGAGATTCGCGAAGGGATTTCTGATGTAATTAAAGCTGCAGAAGAACTATTAGGCGATCACTTTGTTGAGGATAACACCGGATATTTTTGGGGACTACATGAAACCCGACCTTATATGATGCTCAGAGCCCGCCGCGCTGAATTTGCGTTTAAAGAAAAGCGTTATCAGGCTTGTGCAGATGAACTTGAAGCCTTAATGGTTTTGAATCCAAATGATAATCAGGGTAATCGCTACCTTTTGATGAACTGTTATGTTTTGCTTAAACAGTGGGATAAATTAAACGAACTGTTATCGCGAGATGATGAAGAAAGCTTATTTACAATGGCAAGTAAAGTATTGAATTTGTATGCATTGCAAGGTGATTCTGCAAAAAGTAAAACCGCGAAAAAAGAGCTGAAACAATATAATAAATTTGTTGAACGCTTTTTAACGGGGCAAGTTAAATTACCGAAAGAACTACCAGAATATTATGGCCTAGGTGATAAAAACGAGGCGGTTACCTATGTTTGTAACGGCGGTAAACTGGCTTGGCAAAGTGTTGAAGGCGCCTTGTTTTGGCTACGCCGAAAATAACCAGTCGCTATGCATTTATAACTGAGCTATAAACGCATTGCTTTAATGTTAAATTCAATGCGTTTTTGTATTGTTGTTTTCATGTCTGCTGGCATTAAACTATTGGTAAGTAATGTTTTATAGTGCTTTTCGACTGCGGCGACTAATTTTTGGCTAAATGCTTTACCTTGAGTAAATCCTAGTCCTATTTTTTCAGCTAACAGGTAAAAGTCTTCACTAGTGTAATAGCCAAATTGCTCATAAGCCTCAGAAAACTGACCATCAATTTCTGATTCTAGTAATGACAAAGACAAATACTCAGTTGCATAATTTGGGTAGGGGGTTATGCTCAAAATATCGTACAGTGGAGTAAAATCTTTCATGGTTGTTGTTCGGCAACCAGGTTCACGGTACAGTGAAAAGTTTTTTAAGTGTAGATCATTATTACCCACAAGGTATGCAAATAAAACTTGCCTAAAACCGTTTAATAATACGGCTTTATTTTTACCGCTGGCTTCAAATAATTTTTTTAATGTCCATTCATATGAAAGTTCAGATGAGCCTTTATTTTTTGGATGTACATTGCAAAGTGATGCAGCATCTTCAATTAAAAACCTGCCACCTTGTGCGCGAATATCAAAGCGTTTGACCACATAACCTAATTCTCCATTTTCAAATGGTACTAATGAGCATTCTGCAACATTAAAGCCAATCGCCTGAGCCAGTCTCATTATAGTAATTTCGTTCTCAGGCAGGAATTTAAAGTTTTTAGGCGCTGGTTTAACGATATACTGTCCGCCCGTTTGTTGAGGAATTAATCGGCCATTTTCAAGTGACATTAATAATTTAGATTGAACTCCTGATACAGAAGCGCCTTTAACATACTTGGGTGCTAAATGTTCCATATCATCGGGGTTACCTTTAATTATAAGGTCATTTTCAGGCATAGCTTTTAAACCAAACATTCGTTTTAGGTGTATTTTGCTATAGCGAACGTCAAATTGACTTGCTTTGATTTGTTTTAAACTACCATTACAAATTAACATATACAGGCTCTACTGATAGTGCACCGATAATATCTTTACCGTTTGCTAATAACAGGCCAAATGAGTCTTGTTTATCTAACCTTTCTATTTGGCTTTGATGGGTTCTAATCCAACCTTCGGAGATCATATTTTCAAAAAAAGGTGGTAGAAAATCGAATTCATAGCGTTTTTGAGTTAAAGGAAATGCATGGCCGATAGGGTCACCAGTTGATATATACTCTTCATTATATTCAAATAGGTACAAGTTATTTTCGGCGGTTAAATCGGAGCAATACTCAGTTATGGAACCCGCTAAATAGCCATTGCAATAAATTAAACCTTGGCGACTAATTTTCATTGTTTGGGTTGCCTATATACAGGTTTTTTCCCATCACATTTAAGATGGCTTGAACACTTTTAATATTGCTATTACTGGGTTCTTGCATAGTTCGGGTGAGCGTTGCTCTACCTATATTAGCTAGTATGGCAAAGTCATTTAATGTGATTGAGTGCGTTTTACAGTATTGGTTAACGATATCACTTAGTTGTCCTATCGAGTGATAAGAATCGATACTAGGTTGATTGATTTTTGCTTTGTACTTTAACGCAGTTAATAAAGCTTCTATCTGCTCGATGCTTTCAGTTATTTCTTTATTGTTCATTTATCGGCTCTTAAAGATAAATAAATTATAATTAATCACTTAAGATTAATTTAAGTTATCAATAACAATATATGATTACCTTAAATTTGGCAAACTTAAAATTAATCTTATTTGAGCTATATTACCTACAATAAGGTTATTAAACTCATATTAGATTAATTTTGTTTTTCTTGAATCAATTATGAGTTTATTTTAGTTTTAATATGATTTTGTAATCAATTTTGAGCTTTATCCGGTATGGGATTTTATCGGAGTTTTTATATCTAAACTCAGCTAGCCCCAGATTAGAATGCCTGGAAAGAAAAATATTTAACTTATCGGGCACTTCACAGTTTTGGTTTAGCTTCGAATAAGTGCCAGAGAGCTGGTATGCAACTATGCCTGTTGCTAGTATAAGGATACAAAAGGTTGTTAGACTTTTCATTTTACTCTAATTTGGTAAAGCATGTTGATTTCTGATCGCACTATTAAAATATGTTCCTTGAGAAACTGAGTTATGGTTTTAATGATTTTGTTTTACCCTTATTAAGCGAATTTTGCCCACCTAATAAATCTCACCTTTTAACTCTACTTGTGTTAAATACACTCGCATATCAAACTCAAGCTGGTGGTAATCTGGCTGCATGTATTCGCAAAGCTTATAAAATGCTTTGTCGTGAGTTTTCTCTTTCAAATGCGCCAGCTCGTGAACCACTATCATGTTTAAAAAGGCTTCTGGTACGTTTTTAAACGTGGATGATATTTTTATTTCGTTTTTACTTTTGAGTTTGCTTCCCTGCACTTGCTGTTTATAGGTATGCAAACCTAAAGCATGATTTACCACATGTATTTTATTATCGAACTTAGCTTGGCTTAATGGCGATGATTGTTTCATAAAGCGTTTTTTTAACGCAAAGGTGTAGTCTCTTAATGCTGCATCTGAATTTATTTGATGAGTATGTGGATATTTACCGCGAAGGTAATCAGCCAACTTATTTTGTACAAGCAAATTTTTAATGCTGGATTGTAAATGTTCAGGGTAGTGTGCAAGATAGATAAGTTTAGCGGCTGACATGATAAGCAATCAGTATGGTCGAATTGAATATGCCGCTAGTATACCAAAAAAGCAAAGCAAAAAAGTGATTAAAGTAGTGGGAATACAGCAGGAAATCGTGTTAAAAAGCTTTTGTTAATTATGCAGGTGAAGTTAGCCGGAAATAAATTTAAATCTAACGCCGGCTATTAATTAAAGGAATCAAAATAACCCATGCCTATTAAAAAATATTTTAAAACGCTGTTTTCAGCCAGTTTTATTTCAGCCACTGCTTTATATAGCCAGTTAAGTGTAGCTGCTGATATTAAACCTAACGCTGTGGTTGCCGCTGATGCTCAGCTGGTTCAAGTTTCTGATCAATTTGAATTTACCGAAGGGCCGGCCGTTGATCAGGCTGGTAATGTTTATTTTACCGACCAACCCAATAATAAAATTTATTTGTGGAAAACAGACAACTCAATTGAATTATTTATGACACCTGCAGGTCGTGCAAATGGTTTATTCATTGATGAGCAAGGCAATATTTTAGCTTGTGCTGATGAAGATAATCAATTGTGGAAAATTTTGCCAGATAAAAGCAAAACAGTTTTGGTTGAAGAGGTTAACAATAAAGCCTTTAATGGCCCCAACGATGTATGGATATCGGATGTCGGTGATATTTATTTTACCGACCCTTATTATCAACGTGACTATTGGAAGCGAACCAACCCAGAATTAAAAACACAAAGCCTATATCGGCTCGATAAAAAAGGACAGTTGCAATTACTAGATGCTGATTTTACTAAACCAAACGGCATTGTCGGTTTTAAAAATAAATTATACGTGGCTGATATTGGGGCAAACAAAACGTATGCTTATACCATAAATAAAAATGGTACTTTATCTGATAAGCGTGTTTTTACTGAGCAAGGTTCAGATGGTATGACGATAGATGAGCAAGGCAATCTTTATTTAACGGGCAAAGGCGTTATGGTATTTAATCCACAAGGTGAACAAATTGCGCATATTCCAGTAGAAAAGGCTTGGACAGCGAATGTTACTTTTGCTGGAAAGCACAGAAAAACCCTATTTATAACCGCAATGGATTCTGTATACACTTTAAAAATGAAAGTGGCGGGCGTGAAATAAAAATTAGATAAAAAGCTAAATATTTGAATTTAAGAAGCGTTAAGTTTAGCAATATAACCACTAAAGCGTATTTACTCTTTCATGTTTATATTGCTCACTAAGCACAGTTAAATTAAATGTCGTTTAGGTTAAATAATAACTATTAACATTTATGAAGCAATAAGGTGTCAATATTTTGTTTTAATGTTATAAGATGTTTTATTTATGTCAGATTTACTTTATCAAAATATGTTGTAGTTTGTTTAAATCAATTGTTTTTATTGTTTAGGTTATGAATATTATAAAACTCACCCATGTTGTTGCTGCCTGTTGTTTGACACTTTTTGTTGGTGCTTGCAGTGAACCAAACTCAAATAACGAAACTCGACCAGCCAAAGTAGAGAATACTGAAACTCAAGCTAAGCTAAGCTCTGTTTTAATTTTTTCTAAAACTGAAGGTTGGCGCCATGACTCAATTCCGGTTGCGGTTGAAACTATATCTCAATTAGTTAAAGACCAAGGCTTAACACCAGTCGCAACTGAAGATGCCAGTATTTTCAACGACAATGAACTGAATAAAATGGCAGCCATTGTATTTGTAAATACAACGGGTGATATTTTAAACGAGTACCAGCAACTGGCTATGGAGCGCTATATTCAAGCCGGTGGTGGTTTTGTTGGGGTACACGCAGCAACAGATACCGAGCATGATAAAGGCAATTGGCACTGGTTTCAGCGTTTAGTGGGTGGCGCATTTAAAGCCCATCCAGGTGACCCCTCTAATGTACAGCAAGCAAAAATTAGAGTGTTAGATCCTAATCACCCATCAACCAGCATGTTGCCGGAAAAATTTTATTTTACTGACGAATGGTATGACTTTAAAGAAATGTCAGATCGTCGCCATGATTTGCTTTCGATAGACGAACGCAGTTATCAAGGTGGTTTGCATGGCGATTATCACCCGTTAGCTTGGTATCATGAATTTGATGGCGGACGAGTATTTTACACAGCCATTGGCCATAGTAAGGAAGCTTATCAAAACGAGCTTTTTTTAGAGCATTTAACCGGCGGCCTTGACTATGCGTTAGCGGATCGCAAGCCACTTAATTATGATAATGTTCGCCCAGATCCTAGACGTTTTAAACAAAAAGTTGTTATTGATTCTTTGGTTGAGCCAGTTAGTTTTGATTTAACTGATGATTATTCGGGCGCTATGATAGTTCAACGCGAAGGTAAATTGTTATGGTTAGATGTTGCTAGCCAGCAATTAGAAACCATGGCAGAGCTAGATGTTTTTAAACCGAAAAAACGAATTGAGTTTGGTTTGTTAGCCGCAACTTTTGATCCGGATTTCGATAAGAATAAAATCATTTATGTAATGTACAATCTTGAAGATAAATCAGGTAAACATGATTTATTGCAACGTTTATCTCAGTTCAAAGTGACTGATAAAAAAGTGGATATGGACTCCGAACAAGTTCTGTTTGATATTCCAAACGATGATACCTGTTGCCATACAGGTGGCAATTTAGAGTTTGATAGCCAAGGCAATATGTTTATTGCATTAGGTGATAATGCGAATCCATTTAAATCAAATGGTTCAGGCCCAATAAACAATACGCCAGAAGGCACTGCACATGATGCTTTAAGAAGTGCGGGGAATAGCCAAGATTTGCGCGGTAAAATTTTACGTATCACACCAGATAAACAAGGTAGTTACAGCATACCTAAAGGCAATTTATTTGCCTCTAAAGAGCAAGGTCGTCCTGAAATTTATGTGATGGGTACACGAAACCCATACACCATAGCTGTCGATCAACAAACTGGTGATTTGTACTATGGTGATGTCGGCCCGGATGCGAAAAAGGACACAGCGGAATTTGGTCCACGTGGCTATGATGAAATCAATAAAGTAACCCAACCTGGCTTTTTTGGTTGGCCTATCGCAATTGGTAATAATCAACCCTATCGCATGTATGATTATCAAAATCAAAAAACAGACAAGTTGTTTAATCCACTGGCCGCTAAAAACTTTTCACCTCGTAATACTGGTTTAAAAACCTTACCACCAGCTCAACCAGCATTAGTTTGGTATCCGTATGCCCAATCGCCACGTTTTCCTGAATTAGGTAAAGGTGGGCGAAATGCGTTGGTTGCAGGTATTTATCCAGCGGCTAATGGTGAAGCGCTAGCTTACCCTGAATACTATCAAGGCAAGTTATTCATTAGTGATTTTATGCGTAGTTGGATTAAAGTTGTTACGGTTGATGAGTATGACGACGTTATAAAAATTGAAGATTTTGCACCAAGCGTCAAATTAGGCGGGCCGTTAGATCTGTCAATCGAGAAAGATGGTCGTTTATGGATTTTAGAATACGGTTCGCAGTGGTGGCCGGGCGAAAAAACCAAAGAAGCTAAACTTAGCTATATTGAGTTTGACGCTGATGTTGAGCTAGCAATTCCAGAAGATGAACCTGAAATTGATGTATCACAAGGTGGTGGTTTAGGGCATGAGACGCAATTACTCATTGCTGAAGGTAAAGAAGCTACTGTTAATAACAGCTGCATTGCCTGCCACAAGCCAAACGATAAATCGGTAGGCCCTAGCTTTTTGCAAGTTAAAGAAAAATACTTAGCGCGAGAAGATGCTAAAGATTATATTGCTCAAGCAATTGCCAGTGGTAGTAATGGCAAATGGGGTGAACATGCAATGCCAGCTCATGATTTTATTAAACTTGATGAGCGTGAAAAAATTGCAGAATACATTTTGTCGTTAACGGCTGAAAACGCTAAATAACTCAGCTTATAAACAATGGCGGCTTACGCGACTACGTCGCTAAACCGCCCTACGAATATGATGCAATGTGATTTAGGGTTTTGAATAAGTAGGGTGGTTTAGGTGCGAAGCGCCGTAAGCCACCGCTGTTTTAAGCCTTGTATTCCATCAATATCGATCTCTGTTAAATCACCCTCCGCTTTATCATTTTTTTTCAATAAGACTTTATTTGGCTAACCTGATGTCATTGAAAATGGCGGCTTACGCGACCACGTCGCTAAACCGCCCTACAAATATGATGTGATGTAATTTTAGGTGTTTTAATAGGTAGGGTGGTTTAGGTGCGAAGCGCCGTAAGCCACCTATGTTTGAAGCATTGTATTCCATCAATATCGATTTCTGTTAAATCACCCTCGGCTTATCATTTTTTTCAATAACATTTTATTTGGCTAACCTGATACCATTGAAAATGGCGGCTTACGCGACTACGTCGCTAAACCGCCCTACGAATATGATGCAATGTGATTTAGGGTTTTGAATAAGTAGGGTGGTTTAGGTGCGAAGCGCCGTAAGCCACCGCTGTTTTAAGTATTGTATTCCGTCAATCGATTTCTGTTAAATCATCATCGTCTATAATTTACTTAAATAATATTTGTGGAGGCTGGGATGCCTAATTACAAACGTTTTAAAAAAGCGGGTGGTCTTTATTTTTTCACGGTAACTTTAGCAAACCGTTTTAATAACGATTTGCTCATCCGACATATCGAACTTTTAAGAGCTGTTGTTAAAAAGGTAAAAACTGAATACCCTTTTATTATTCATGCTTGGTGTGTGCTGCCAGATCATATGCATTGTGTCATTGAATTGCCTGAAGGTGATGACAACTTTTCGTTACGATGGCAATTAATCAAAACGCACTTTTCAAAAAAATTACCTAAATCAGAATTTTTATCTGAAGTTCAATTAAAACGAAAAGAACGAGGCATTTGGCAAAAACGATTTTGGGAGCATGTTATTCGGGATGAAACGGATTATTGGCATCATATCAATTACGTTCATTTTAATCCGCTGAAACACGGTTTGGTTACACAATTAAAAAGCTGGCCTTATTCAACATTTCATCAATACGTACAAGCTGGTGTGTATAGCGAGAATTGGTGCGGTGATACAGGTGATTGATGCAATTATTATGATTGCCATTGAAATGATCTAAATGTAGGGTGGTTTAGGTGCGAAGCGCCGTAAGCCACCGATACTGTGTTTAGCCCTTATCGTTTCTCCGTGTTGGTTAAATTATGTCTAAACTAAATGGCAATGCATTAAAAAACCAAAACCCAGTTTCTAATTCAAATTGCCAAAGACGCTGTGCATCTGAAAATTGATGCACTCTTGGTGAGTCCCATAATATTTGTGCTTGCCCTGTTAATGACAATAAATGACCACGAGCAAAATCGATAAATAACAAACCAGCTTTGCCACTGGCTTCAATGTTGCCAAGGGTATTAAAAAAATTGTTACCAATATAATCCGGAATTAGCAGTCGATTGGGCGTTTCAATATTAATAAACCCTTGTGCGCCACCACGGTGCGATACATCAACCCCTTTTGCTTTTGAATTATCAGACGCAAGATCCGGGCAATAGCTTGCAACAAAAAAGGTATCGGCTTGCGAGATTAACTCAATCGCCATTGCATCCAGTTTATTGAGTCCACCAGCTTGTGTGGTTCTGTTACGCCAATCTGAGTGCGGTATCACTTTTTTTGGTGAAATATATTTAGGACAATTACCAAAGGTTTGTTGAATGCTTAAGGTTAATTTGCCACTTTGTTTTTCAGTTAAATTGGCACTCAGACGATTGCGTCGTCTGGTGTCAAGTTCGATACCTAATATGCCAATGGGCGCACCTTTTGTTATATGTTCAAGTGGGTCTCCTTTGACTGTTGAAGCTTTTATTTCTAATGTTTTATTATCGCAAGACTGAATAAAGCCAATAGGGTTAAATAAGATAGATGCCCAAGGTTTAAGTTGAGTATCGACTGAACCGACAAAAATATATTCGAGCTGTTGATAAAACTGCCTATGCTGCTCGGGCATATGGTCGCGAATGACTCGTTGACCAATCGCTTCCATTTTATTGCGTACACCTAACCGTTGCTGAATTTCTTTCTCAGCAAAATGAAAAGGAGAATCCACCAAGGTGGTATTCATTTTGCCAATCCAGCTGGAGTTTTAGGCATAGGTATAAAACCGGGCAAGGCTTCAAACCGAGCTAGCCAATCTTGAATATAAGGATAATATTTGAGTGAAACATCACCCTCAGGTGCATGCGCGATATATGAATAATTGGCAACATCTGCAATGCTTGCACTTTCACCAACCAGCCAATTTTTATTGGCCAAGTGACAGTTGATAATGTTTAAAACTTGGTGTGCTCTGTCGATTGCTACCTGATGCTCAAGCTCTGCACCAAATACCTTCACCAATCTGGCCGCCGCTGGGCCGTAGGCAATTTGTCCACTCGCCACAGAAAGGTATTTTTGTATTTCGCTAGCGAGTTTTATATTAGCTGGAAACCACTGACGGCTTTTGTCATAAGTGTTAGCCAAGTAATACAAAATAGCGTTGGAATCAGAAATAATAAAGTTGCCATCTGCTAACACAGGAATTTGGCCAAAATTATTTTTAGCCAAAAACTCAGGCTGTTTATGTTCACCATTGGCTACGTCAACCGAGATAAATTCATATTCTAAATCTAATAACGATAAAAAAACTTCAACCCTGTGAGAGTGGCCTGATAATTTAAAACCGTATAATTTTATTGCCATGATAGTTAACCTCTATTTTTTAGATGCATTAAGTATGAGCTTGTATCCATTGATGATAAATACTGCTAATGTTGATTCATTGTCTACAAATCATGAACAATCGATATGGATACAATTGAAGGTATCAAAACTGTTATCGCCGTTGTTGAAACTGGGTCTTTTACAGCGGCCAGTGATCGGCTGGCGATTTCAAAATCGTTAGTCAGTAAATATATTGGTGAAGTTGAAGAAAGATTGGGCGTGCGTTTGTTTAACCGGACAACACGTCAAATAGCGCTGACTGAAGCCGGTAACAATTATTACCAACATGCGTTAGATTTATTAGAGCAATACAATGTTATGCTTGAAAATGTAGTTGGCGAGCAAGCTGAACTTAAAGGTTTATTAAGGCTAAGCGCTCCATTTTCATTTGGAGAGCAAATTCTGGCACCTGTTTTATCAGAGTTTATGCAACGTTTTCCAAAACTTAAAATAGATTTGAGATTGAGCAATAAACCCGTTGATATGCTGGAGGAAGGGATAGATTTACGTATTCGTATTGGTCGGATTGAAGACTCCAATATGATCGCACGCCAACTACAAAAAATACCATTAATCTTAGTTGCATCACCTAGCTATATTGAGCAATACGGCTTGTTAGATAATCCACACAATTTAGAAAAGCATGATGCAGTCATAGATAGTAATTTTGGCCTAGGCAAGCACTGGCCGTTGTATCACGAAAAGCAAGGTGAGTTGCTTGTTAATGTAAACTCTAAGCTAACCGTAAATGGCTCAAAGGCTGTAACTGAGCTATCCGCCGCTGGCGCGGGTATAGGTTTAGTGCCGCGCAATGTGGTAGAAGCCGATCTTAAATCCGGTCGTTTAATTCATTTATTGCCTGATTATAAATCGTTAGAGTTTGGCTTGTATTTGATATACCCGCACAGAAAATTTTTACCAAAAAAATTAAAATGTTTTATTGAATTTATGCAGCAAAAATTTGATCATTACTAATTTCGGGCAGGATAAATTTTGAGTTCGAATAGGGTTACCCTATAAGTTGGTGCTAAACAATACAAAGGATGTAAACATGAAATCTATTCAGAGGGTCGCGCTGGTAACCGGCTCAACTTCAGGCATTGGTCGAGCCATTGCCGTTCACTTAGCCAAACAAGGTTTTGCGGTGGCCTTTCATTCACGAACGTCAGTTGAAGCCGGTCAAAAGCTGGCGAAAATGTACGAGCATTGCAGCTATACAAGAGCTGACTTATCAGACCAAGAACAGTGCAAAACGTTAATTAATTCAGTATTAGCTCAGCATGGCAGGCTTGATGTTTTAGTCAATAATGCAGGGATTAACGCAATGATTCCGCACGGGAATTTAAAGCAGGCCAATGCCCAAATCTGGCGAGATTTATACGAGGTTAATGTGATTGCGCCCTGGACTTTAATCACCGAAGCGCAAGAGGCGTTAACGCAGGCATCATCTGAAAAATGTCCAGGCAGTATTATAAATGTAAGTTCTCACGCCGGAATTAGACCTAAAGGTGCGTCTATTCCTTACGCAGCTAGTAAAGCTGCATTGAATCATATGACCAAATTATTGGCATTAAATTTAGGCCCTGATATTCGCGTTAATGCTATTGCTCCGGGTCTGGTTAATACTCCGATGACGCAAAACTGGGATTTTGCTCAACAACTCTGGCAACAAAAGTCGCCAATGAAACGAGGTGCTGAACCTGCAGATATTGCACACATCGCTTCAATGTTAATTGAAAATCAATATATTACAGGTGAAGTATTACTGGTAGACGGTGGCTTAAATTTAACTTGATACATAGGGAATGAAATGAACTCAGACGGCTTACGCGACCACGTCGCTAAACTGCCCTACAAGTGTTATGTGATGTGGTTGAGGGTGTTTTAATAAGTAGGGTGGTTTAGGTGCGAAGCGCCGTAAGCCACCGATACCGATATTGTGTTTAGCCCTTATCATTTCTCAAAGCTGTTAAAATTATTGACTCGCCATATATTTACGCCAGCTACCAAACTCACTGATATTCTCACCACTTTGCGCTGTACTTTCTGCAATAAATCCACTGACAAAACGACCATCTGCCAATTCAACTTTACCTATACCCAGCGGCTGCGCAATGCCTTGTAAAAAAGAGGCAAAATATTCGGTTGGCATACGCCAAACCTCAACTTCAAAGCTTTGTGTTTGTGCCTGTGAACGAATTAACGCAGGGCGTTCAACCTGTCCAGGTACTGAATACATTTGATACGCTTTAGCTGTGGTTGTTTTTTCAATTAATACGGCTTCACGCTCTGTTAATTGCCAATTTAATGCCATACCTGATAAATGTGCACCACAAACGGCCATATCAATAAAACCAGCATTATCATCTGAATTAATATTTTCGGTTTTAAATGGCCAATCAGTTGCCCCTAACGTGAGTTTATTTTGTTGCATAATTTTATCGGCATAAGCTAATAAAGTTTGATCTTGCATCGCAAAGCTAAATAAAGTCACGCCAAATGGCATTTTTTGATCAGTAAAGCTAGTAGGCACTGCAATAGCTGAAAAATCTAACAGATTCATAAAGTTTGTGTAATAACCCAAATTTGAGTTAAAGCTAATTGGATTTTCGCGAACTTCTTTACGGGTATAATGCTTGCCTGCGGTGGGGGTTAGTAAAAAATCGACTTGTTCAACCATTAAATCAGCTTGTTTTTTTAATGCCTGCAGTTTGTAAAGCGCATCAAAGCAGTCGGTTGCTAATGGTTTATTACCTGAACTGATAATTGTTCGGGTAACGTCCAGCATGGCTTGTGGCTGATTTTCAATAATGGCTTGAGTTGCTAAATATCGCTCTGCAACCCAAGGACCTTCGTACAATAATTTAGCGGCTTGTAGCATGGGCGAAAAGTCGAGCGTTTGCTTTTCGCCGCCTAACGCTTCAAGTTTAGCAACTGCTTTTTCAAATTCGGCTTGATAGGCATCATCGCCAAAAAACGCCAACTGTTCAGGTAAAGGCACTGCAAAACTAAACTTATCTTTTGTTACAACCGGCTTTTGATTGGCTGGTGGGTTTTGACGCGAGTAGCTATCGTCTGCATCGTATGTTGCTGCAATTTGAAAAACTCGGTTAGCATCGCAAGCATTTAACGCAAAAATACTGACACAATCTAAACTGCGACAAGCTGGCACAACACCCGATGTAGACAATAACCCCTTACTGGGTTTTAAGCCCACCAAATTATTAAAACAGGCAGGCACTCGCCCTGAACCTGCGGTATCCGTACCCAGTGAAAAACTGACTGTACCTAATGCCAGCGAAACGGCTGAGCCTGAGCTCGAGCCACCCGAAATATAATCAGAGTTAAACGAGTTAGGTGTTTCGCCATAAGGTGATCTAGTACCCACTAAACCAGTCGCAAACTGATCTAAATTGGTTTTACCAATGGGTATTGCGCCTGCTTCAATCAGCTTTTCCACCACAAATGCTGATTTTTCTGGGGTATAACTAAATTCAGCACAAGCGGCGGTAGTTGGCACGCCTGCTAAATCAATATTGTCTTTAATCGCAAATGGCACACCGTATAAAGGGTGAGTTTGTGGTGATTTGGTTTTTAAGCCATCTAAATAAGGTTTGAGCTCGGCATCATTTAATAAATAAATCCACACAGCTTGCTGGCTTTTAGCTTGTGTGATGAGATCGGTTATTAATTTTTGGGGTAATAAAGTGCCAGCAGAATAAGCTTTATTTAATTCGCTAATGGTTAAATTTGTTTTATTCATGATTAAGCTTCCTCTAACACCATTAATGCCTGACCGGCATGAACTTGCTGGCCTTCTTTCACTAAAATTTTAATAATTTTTGCGGGTTCAGTGGCCGCGATATCAATTTCCATTTTCATTGATTCAAGCACTATCATAGATTCGCCTGATCCAATTTTTTGATTAACCTCGCTATTTACTTTCCATACACTGCCAGCGGCGGTGGCTTCCATTAAATATTGGTTGTCGGCTAATTCAATGGCTTCACTTTTTTGTTCTGCATCGGCTTCAAATGAATAATTAAGCTGACCTGTTCGTTTCCATTCGGCCATTTCATCAGCAAATGCCTGTTCTCGCTGTTTGGTAAAGGTTTCAATGTCTGCTTCGTTATCTTTCCACTGTTGAATAAGTTCAGGCATAGATACAGTGGCTTTTTCAATTTTGGGTTGCCATTTACCTAATGGAAAATCTTCACGAATTTGCATTAGCTCTTCATGGCTAACCGGATAATATTTAACCTGATCAAAAAAGCGTAATAGCCAAGGTTGGTTAAATACGTCATTACTGCGATAGCGATTCCACATTTGTACGGTTCGGCCTACAAATTGATATCCGCCCGGGCCTTCCATGCCATAAATACACATATAAGCACCGCCAATACCGACAGAGTTTTCTGCAGTCCAAGTACGGGCAGGATTGTATTTGGTCGTTACTAAGCGATGGCATTTATCTAGTGGTGTTGCAACGGGTGCGCCTAAATACACATCGCCTAAACCTAATACAAGGTAGTTTGCGTTAAATACAATATCTTTAACTTGCTCAATGCTTTCTAAGCCATTAATGCGTTTAATAAATTCTAAGTTAGACGGGCACCAAGGCGCATCTTTACGCACTGACTGTACGTATTTATCTATCGCTTCTTGGCAGGCTTTATCGTTCCAACTTAATGGTAGGTGGACAATACGTGATTCAAAGCTGAGTTGGCGAGTATCACCTAACGCTAAATCAATTTCTTTAATGCTTGCGATTAAATCAGTTACCTCTAATTCAAGATTTTCATAATGAATTTGCAGTGACCGAATACCTGGTGTTAACTCTAAAATACCTTTTATATTTTTTGCTTGTAGCCCTTCTAATAAGGCTTGAACACGAGCTCGCAAAGTTAAATCTAAAACCAACTCGCCATATTCGGCCAATAAAAACTTATCGCCCGCTTGGCGAAAGACTAGACCCGGTTCGCCGTCATCTGTTTGTAAGGTATCTAAAATAGGGGTAGAAATTGCAGCACTTTGGTATTCGCAGTTTACATTTTCTAACTTGTCTATTTGCTGATTTTGCGCAATTTCAATTTGTTTGGCGGTGGCTAAATCAACGACTTCAAAATTTAAATTATCACCGGCTTTTAATTGACCTAATTTCCACAAATCAGCGCTGATCACCGTAAAAGGGCAAACAAAGCCACCTAAACTTGGGCCATCTGGGCCTAAAATTACTGGCATGTCACCGGTAAAATCAACAGTACCAAATGCATATGCATTGTCGTGGATATTAGATGGATGTAAACCTGCTTCACCGCCCGTTTCACG
The DNA here is from genome assembly GCF_026725475.1 of Catenovulum adriaticum. Lineage (NCBI taxonomy): Bacteria > Pseudomonadati > Pseudomonadota > Gammaproteobacteria > Alteromonadales > Alteromonadaceae > Catenovulum > Catenovulum adriaticum. The sequence continues at coordinate 3,133,516 of NZ_CP109965.1, read as the reverse complement.
TGCCCAATCAGGTTTGGGACCAATTAAACGAATTCCAGTTCGGCTTGAGTTATAGTGAATTTTCCAAGTGTGAGACTGAATGGTTTTAATATCGTCTTTGGTGAAAAAATCAGGTGCACCATGCGGGCCATATATTACTCGTACCGTCCAATCATTGGTGACTGGTGCAATCACATCGGCTGGAATTTTATTGTCAGTTTGGGTTTGTACTTTTTTATCAATGGATAAAAAATCCCCCATTCGTAATGCTCGCCCGCAATGTCCGCCAAATTGCCCTAAGGTAAAGGTACTTTTGCTGCCTAAATAATCAGGGCATTGAATACCACCACTGACCGCTAAATAAGCTCGCGCACCTGCAGCCGTTACTTTACCTGTTTTTAAAGTTTGGCCCGCTTTTACGTTAATAATTTGATGATTTTGTTGTGATTCGCCATCTAAGCTGATTTCAATTTCAGCACCGGTAATGGCCACTTGGCAGTCGTGGTAAAACTTTAAGCTTGGGCCTTGCAGCGTGATCTCTAAACCGGCAGCATCGGCTGGGTTATTTAATAAACGGTTAGCTAAACGAAATGAATAAAAATCAAATGGACCAGAAGGGGGCACTCCTATATCCCAGTAACCTGTGCGCGCTGGATAATCTTGAATGGTGGTCATAGTGCCCGCTTTTAAAACTTCAAAGCCTGCAAATTGGGCGGTAAAATCATTTAAACTGCGAGTAAAAATTTTACCTTGTTTAAAGCTGTCATCTGCTAATACTTGCTGCACGTAATCGATGTTGGTAATAACACCATAAACTTTTGAGTCGTTTAATGCTTTGTTCAGTTTGGCAATGGCTGACTCACGATCATCTGAATGAACAATGACTTTTGCCAACATAGGATCAAAAAACGGTGATACGGTTAAGCCAGCTTCAACCCAATGGTCAACTCTGACGTCTTGTTGAGGCCATTCAACTTGAGTTAATAAACCCGCGGAAGGCTGAAAGTTTTTTGCTGGGTTTTCAGCGTAAATTCTAGCCTGAATTGCGTGGCCTTTTGGTTGAATTTTATTGAGCGATGATAAATCTAAACCTGTCTTGTGAATGCTTTCGCTATAAGCAACTTTTAGCATCCATTCAACTAAATCCACCTGATAACACATTTCAGTAACACCATGCTCTACTTGCAAGCGGGTGTTTACTTCTAAAAAGTAGAATTTGTCTTGATCATGGTCGTAAATAAACTCAACAGTACCGGCATTTAAATAATCAATTGACGCCATTAAGTTTTTTGCGGTGGCTAACATAGCGCTGCGGGTATTAGCGGGTAAGTTGGGTGCTGGGGTTTCTTCTATTACTTTTTGGTTGCGGCGTTGGCTAGAACAATCTCGCTCACCTAAAGTGACTACCTCGCCAAAGCCATTACCTATTACTTGAACTTCAATGTGGCGCGCTTTTTCTACAAACTTTTCAACAAATACCCCATCGTTCGAAAAATTTTGTGCACCTAAATGTTTTACATTAATAAAAGCTTTTTCTAGTTCACCAACTGAGTCGCATCTTTGCATGCCAATGCCACCGCCACCGGCGGTACTTTTTAGCATGACCGGAAAACCTACGCTGTTAGCGTATTGGGTCAGCTCGGCTAAATCTGATATTAAACCACTGCCGGGCACTAAAGGCACATTGGCTTTTTCTGCTATTTCCCGTGCTTGGTGTTTTAATCCAAAGTCGATCATCTGTTGTGCTAGCGGGCCAATAAAACTGATTTTTTCTTGTTTTAATTTTTCAGAAAAGCTCGCGTTTTCACTTAAAAAGCCATATCCAGGGTGGATAGCCTGAGCGCCGGTTTGTTTGGCAATTTCAATAATTTTATCTTGATTTAAATACGTCGTTGCAGCAGCGCCTTCACCTAAGCTATAAGCTTCGTCAGCAGCAGTAACGTGTAAAGATTCTTTGTCTGCTTCTGAATAAATGGCAATACTTTTGATACCCAATTTTTTAAGGGTGCGGATAATTCGACAGGCAATGGCGCCTCGGTTTGCGATTAGGACTGTATTAAACATATTAAGATACTCGTCTTAGCGGGCCGTCCCGCATCAAACTTGTTTTTAGTATTCGGGTCGTCCCGATTACTTTGCCTAGCGGCTGTTTTTTCTCGTTTTAAATCAATCAGGTGTTTTGGGAAATTTAAAACTAATTCCAAATTAAAATTTCGATTGGCGTTGGGTTATAGGCATTGCAAGGGTTGTTCAGCTGCGGACAATTTGAAATTAACACGACAACATCCATTAACGCTTCAAGCTCTACATATTTACCTGCGCCACTAATTCCGTCAGCAAAACTGAGTTTTCCGTCACTGGTCACTGGCACATTCATAAAAAAATTAATATTGTGGGTAATGTCTTTTTTGCTTAAACCTAATGCTTCGTTTTCTGCGATAGCTAATAGCCAGCTATCTCGACAAGCATGCATACATTTTTTTTCAAGTGCATAACGCACTGTATTGCTTTCGGTTGCGCAAGCGCCACCAACTGTGTCGTGTCGGCCACAGGTATCGGCAACAATTTTTAGCATAGGCTTGCATTCGTTCGACATTAAAACGCTGCCCGCCGTTAAATACACATTGCCTTGTTCACGAATCGTGTCGGTTGCACTGTAACGTTCGCTGACATTGTTGGCGTTATAAAATAAGGTATCTGCAGCTTGGTTGCCTTCTAAGTCGAGTATGCGAACCGTCTGGCCTTTTTTGACTACTTTTAAATAATAGTCACCGGCATTAACAACTTCGCGATCAATTGTTGCTTCGGCTTGTAATGAACTTTCGATAATCATGAAATAACTCCTTAAAGACCTAAGTGATATAAACGGTTATTTTCGTAACCACGCTGGTTTTCTGCGCATGAGTTTTTACATAAATCATCGTCTGTGACTGTTGCCGATGAAAATATTTGGTACTCAACTTCAAATTCAGGATATTGAGCTGAATCGTTTAAAGGATGTGGGCAGGTGTGAAATAGCACAATCGTGTCCATCTCAAAGCGCAGGTCAATAAAATCGCCGGCTTTTGATTGTGATACACTGTAAGTTAAAGCGCCGTCATCATTCGGTTCTACTTTGCTGAATAAATTTAAGTTGGCGGCTAAATCTTGCTTGTTTAAACCATATTTAGTGGCTTCAACTAAAAATGCATCGTTACCATTTTGTTTCCAGCTGTTTCTGTGGTTTTGGTAATCACGCGGGCCCCATTTTTTTTCACTCATGCTTGCGTTTGTATTACCACAAACTGTGTCGTGCCAACCAAAACTATCATCTGTTATTGCGCAAAAAATGCGTCCCATGTCTGAATATAAACAATGGCCTTTGGTTAGCTTAAAAGTATGTTGGCACTTTAACGTATCGGGTGCGTTATAACGCTCTAATAAATTTTCTGGGTTATAAAACAACATACCCACATTGGCATTGCCGGTTTTGTCTATCAAACGCAAGCTAGTACCGCGCCGCATTTTCATTGACCAGTGTTTGCCCGATGGCAAAGTATCTTTGTATAAAATCATGAGTTAACTACCTTTTTTGCATATTTTTCAGCCAGCGATAGCCCCGCTTCTTGCTGCATTTCGGTGGAAAGTGGTAAGTCGTAGGTAATTTGTGCACCGTAAGATGTTGGCGCTTGTGGGTCGTGACGCACTTTGTCAAACACCCAAAGGCGAGAACCTAGCTCAAAGCCTTCTTGAATATCGTGCGTGACCATAAAAATAGTTAGCTTATTTTCTTTCCAAATTTTACGAATAAGCTGATGCATATCTTTACGAATCCCCGGATCAAGTGCGCCAAAAGGTTCGTCTAATAATAAAATTTTGGGTGACTTCATTAACGCTTGTGCGATTGCTAAGCGTTGCTGCATCCCACCTGATAATTGATGTGGATATTTATTGGTAGCATGCGCTAAACCGACGGCTTCGATAAAACCGTAAGCTTTGTCGGTAATTTGGCGTTTCTTTTTACCAAAAGTGCGACCTAAAAAGTTTGATGCTGAAAACTCATCGGCAATCATCACATTTTGTAAAACCGTTAAATGCGGGAACACTGAGTATTTTTGAAATACAATGCCGCGCTCTTCATTCGGTTCTGGTGAGATGGGTTGATCGTTTAATAAAATTTGACCTCGAGTCGCCTGTTCACTACCTAAAATCATTTTTAATAAAGTAGTTTTACCACACCCTGAAGCGCCCACCATAGAGACGAACTCTCCGGCCTCAACGTTTAAATTTAAACGTTCTAAAATTTGCACGTCGCCGTAAGATTTCCAAACATTGTTGATTTTTAATAAACTCATTTGCCGGCCTCCTGATGGTGATACCAAGGGAAACATAACTCAGAGAGTTTGCGCAGGCTAAAATCCATGGCAAAAGCTAAAGTGGTTATCCAAAGTACGTAAGGCAAAATGACATCCATTGACATATATCGTCGTACTAAAAAGATGCGATAACCCAAACCTTCTTGTGCAGCTATGGCTTCAGCAGCAATTAAAAATAACCATGCTGTACCTAGAGATAATCGTACCGCTGAGATTAAACGCGGCATAATTTGTGGCAGCACCACCCGAATTGAAACTAACCAAGTAGATGCACCCAAAGTTTGTGCTTTTATTAGCATCTCCGAAGGAAGCTGGCGCACATGAGATTGAATATCACGAATAATCACAGGCGCAGTACCAATAATAATGAGCATTATTTTGGCAAACTCGCCCAAACCAAAGCTAATAAAAAGAATCGGTAAAATAGCCATTGGGGGCACTAATGAAACTATGGTTATTAAGGGCGAAAAGCCAGATCGAAATACCGGCAGTAAGCCAGCTAACATACCAAGCAATAACCCCGTAATCGCGCTAATGCCTATTCCTATGCAAATTCGATATAAACTGGCGCCCGTATCCACCCAAAATAAATATTCACCACTGCGTTTATCTTCGGTAAAAGCCATTCGCTCAACGGCTGCCGAAATTTGTGTAAAACTCGGTAGCAGTTTGTCGTAAGGGTTTTCAGCCAGTCTGTCATTTGATGCTGTCCAGTACAGCATCAAAATTAATACAAACGGAATAATGGCTAAAAATCCTTTAAGTGAGCGTGATGGCTCTATATTCATCAGTTTTTTCATATAAATTTGCCCGTTTTATAGCTTGCCGTCGGCAGCCATTTGCATAAAGCTAGGGTCGAATCTCAGTTTAATGTTTTGCGGATTACCAATGGTGGTAGAGGGCGTTTGAATACCAATAAATCCAGCGTCTGGCGCGCCATCACCTAGTAAACCATGCTCAAATGAAAACTCAGCCACGTATTTCATGGTGGTTGCTAATTTTGGGTTTTTGGTAAACTCAACAGCTTCTTTAGCTTGGTAAAACATTTTGGTACTTGCTAACTGCGCTTTATAGCCAGCTAAATCAGTACCTGAAGCGGTAGCTAATTGGGTTAGTACTTTTTTATCGCTCATATCTTCCATAATTTCATACCAAGCGCCAACTAGAGCTTTACCAAAGTTAGGGTTTTGTTTGAGGGTGTCGGTATGAACAACCATTAAGTCAATGATTTCACCTGGAATATCAGAAGAATCAAACACTTTGTTTGCGCTGGGTTGTTTTTCAATTTCTGAAAGCAGTGGGTTCCAAGTGACAATTGAAGTGACGTCTTGCGTTGAATAAGCAGCGACTAAATCAGCATCGGCTGTATTAACCACATCAACATCACGCTCTGATAAACCGACCGATTCTAAACCGCGAGCTAGTAGGTAATGAGATACGCTCAGCTCAACTAAGTTAATTTGTTGGCCTTTTATATCAGCTAGCTTGGTTTTGTCTTTTAAAACGACACCGTCGTTACCATTAGAAAAGTCACCCACAATTAATGCAGTACTATCGACAAAGCTAGCCGCTGGAATGGTTAAGGCGTCCATGTTGGTCATGGTGCAAGCATCAAATTGACCGGCTGTGTACTGATTGATGGATTCTATGTAGTCATTGATTTGAACGACATCTATTTCAATATCGTATTTGTCGGCCCATTTTTTGATGATGCCTGAGCTGTCGCCGTATTCCCACGGCATCCAGCCAACATAAATTGACCAGCAAATGGAAAACTTATCTTTAGCAAAAGCATTTGTGCTTGTGATTAAAGCGAGGATTAAAGTGAATATTTTTATCTTTTTCATATCGCGTTCTCCAAAGTTTACACGGTTTTTTGAGCGCAGGAGGCCTAATTAAATTGAACCTCCCGGGCTTTTATCCCGCCGTGTAACCCTTGCTGACGCAAACATAAAAACACAAAAACAAACAGTGTGATTGGTTATTATGCGGCTAGGTTGGCAACTCTCGGACCAGACATTGATTTTTCAATTAATAAAATAATTAGTAAAAGCCAATCGGAACCCTAGTTGTCTGTTTAGCACTGTGCTGGTTCAATTTGATTGAACCCCTGCAACTTAACAGTAAGCATAAAACTAGCCAAAGTGTGTGTGGAAGATAATTTAAAATTCAAGATCATGAAATATAAGGATTAAATTTTATTTTTTACCATATGAAAGCGATAAATAACGAACCTTTATTTAGCCTAAGATGGAACCAAATTGGTGCATTGCATTAAATTGGGGCGATTTAACGCGGCGTGATTAAGCGGTAGGTTATTGGCAGAAGCTTTAAGATCTTTAAAAATAAATTTGATGAGTGCGGGCGAAAATATAAACTAGAAAGCTAACCCGTAAAATAGACAAACGAGTTTAAGCCTAAGCTTAAACTCGAATCTCTGCGCCCCAACCATCTGAGTAACCTTTGTTACTTTCAACACATTGGGTAAAGAGTTCATCAATTGTACTAATGGTCTGGTAGCTTGGAACAGCCGTTAAACTTGCAACTAATTCAACACCGCCACCTGTATCAGGTTTTTGGATCATAACTTCGCTAAATTTTTGGTCGCCTAAGTTAAGTTGCTTAACCAATGGCAAAACCGCTTTAGCGGTGTCTTCAAATTCAAATGCTGCAAAAAAATCAATTTGCATTGGTTGGCTTAAATCTGCGCCTTCTGCTGCCATTTCAGCTAAAATTTGGCCGGTTTCATCGTCTGGGAATTGGCTTGTCATGTTTAATTAGCTCTAAGTTAATCGGGTGTTTAAAAATAATTTTCAATTTTAGCATAGCTATTAAATTTGTTTGAGTGAATTTGGCTGGGACGTACTGCTTATTTTCGTTTTAAAGTGCTTGCAATTTAACCAATTAAATTCTAAAGTTTCAGAAATAATTGAAACTTTGTAGAGCTAAACCAAATGACACCTAAAATTGAATCTTTTGTAATGCACTGTGGCGAGATGGGGAGTCGTTGGGGTTTTAACCGAACGATAGGCCAAATGTGTGGCTTGTTGGTGATTTCAGAGCAGCCTTTAACCGCTAATCAAATATCTGAAAAACTGAATATTTCACGCGGTAATGTCAGCATGGGTATTAAAGAGCTGCAGTCGTGGCGTTTAATTCAAGTGCAGCACAAGCCGGGTGATAGAAAAGAGTATTATTCGCCTGCTGGCAGTATTTGGGATATGGCGATTCGAGTATTTGAAGAGCGTCGAAAACGTGAAGTTGATCCAACTTTGAGCTTGTTACGAGATAATTTATTAGATCAATCTGAGTCAGATGAAGAAGCTTATGCACAACACAAAATGCATGAAATTCATGACCTGCTTGATGCCTTGACTCACTTTGCTTCTGAGCTGCCCAAAATGGGCCCAGAACGCTTAAACAGTTTGATGAAATTAGGCGCAGGCGTGGGTAAGGTGCTGGATATGAAAGATAAATTGTTAAATAACTCAAGTAAATAATAGTCACTGCTTTTTATTTAGGAGCTACTTATGCTGGATACCCTTATATTGTCGCGGATACAGTTTGCTGCCAATATTAGTTTTCATATACTTTTTCCGGCGATTACCATAGCGCTGGGCTGGTTTTTATTTTATTTCAAACTTAGGTTTAACTTAAGCGGTGATCCAATTTGGATGCGAGCTTATCGCTTTTGGGTTAAAGTTTTTGCGCTCACCTTTGCAATTGGTGTTGTGACTGGGATTACCATGTCGTTTCAGTTTGGTACTAATTGGCCCGGCTATATGGAAACCGTGGGTAATATTGCAGGCCCTTTATTAGGGTACGAAGTGCTCACTGCCTTCTTTTTAGAGGCTACCTTTTTGGGCATTATGTTATTTGGCATTAACCGTGTGCCCGCCAAAATACACACCTTAGCCACTTTTATTGTGGCGCTTGGTACCAGTATATCGGCATTTTGGATTTTGTCGCTCAACTCTTGGATGCATACCCCAGCCGGCTACGAGATGATAGATGGCGTGGCACATGTCACCAGTTGGTTAGAGGTTATTTTTAACCCATCTTTTCCTTATCGTTTTAGCCACATGATGGTGGCATCTGGGCTTACTGCTTCTTTTTTAATCGCGGGTATCAGTGCTTATAGAATTTTACGGGGCGATGCAAAGCGCGCACCTAAACTTACTTTAAAAACCGCATTAACCGTTGCCTGTGTGTTAGGCCCGCTGCAAATGATTATTGGTGATATGCATGGGTTAAATACCTTAGAGCATCAACCACAAAAAGTAGCTGCGATGGAAGGTGTTTGGCAAACCGAAAAAAATGTACCTTTGTTACTATTTGCGATTCCAGATGAAGCCGCTAAAAAGAATCATTTTGAATTAAAAATTCCGAATATGGCCAGCTTAATTTTGACTCACAAAATAGATGGCGAAATTAAAGGCTTAAATGAATTTGAAGGTAATCATCCACCTGTAGCACCTGTATTTTGGGGCTTTAGAATTATGGTTGGTTTGGGGCTATTAATGATATTTGTGGCTTGGTTTAGCCGAATTAAGCTTTGGAAAAGTGAACATTTATCACCATGGAATTTAAAAGTATTGTTTGCGATGAGCTTTTCTGGGTGGGTTGCTACATTGGCAGGTTGGTATGTCACCGAAATTGGCAGGCAGCCAGAATTAGTAACGGGTATATTAACCGTAAAAGATGCCGCGACCGATATTGCCCCAGCTAATGTGGGATTATCGCTCAGTTTATATTTGATTGTGTACGCGATATTAATGGTCGCTTATTTACATACCGTATTTTTAATGGCCCGCGGAGCTGTTGAAATCGAAGAAGTGAGTTATGAAGAGGTACGAAAATCCAATATGCAACACGAAAACTCAGATGAGGTGAACCATGTTTAGTGCTGAAACATTAGCGGTGATTTTTGTTGGATTAATGGGACTATCAATTTTTTTATATGCCATTTTAGATGGTTATGACTTAGGGGTAGGTATTTTACTCCCGCTTGAAAACCAGCAGCAAAGTGACAATATGATTGCCTCAATAGGCCCATTTTGGGATGCAAATGAAACTTGGTTAGTGCTAGCCATTGGTGTGTTGTTAATTGCATTTCCAAGTGCGCATAGCTTTATTTTAAAAGAGTTATATATTCCTGTTGCTGTGCTGCTTATTGCCTTAATTTTACGCGGCGTTGCTTTTGATTTTAGGATGAAAGCGGCTTTTAGTCATCGGCCCACTTGGGATAAAGCGTTTAAAGTGGGTTCGTTACTGGCTGCTTTAAGCCAAGGTTACATGTTAGGCATGTATATTATGGGCTTTGAGTATTCATGGCAAAGCACGGCTTTTAGTTTATTAAGCGCAGTTGGGGTTGCCGCTGCGTATAGTTATATTGGCGCTTGTTGGTTAGTGATGAAATCAGAAGGTGAGTTACAAAAAAAAGCGACCAAATGGGCTCGTAAAGCAGGTCGATTTAGTTTTTTAGGCGTACTGGCGGTATCTGTGGTTAATCCTTTAATTAACGCTAGTGTTTATGAACGCTGGTTTAGTTTGCCAAATATGATTTTATTATTGCCTATGCCTGCATTTTGCTTTGTTTTGTTTTTAATTGTAGACCGTTTATTAAAGCGTATGCCGTTTCAAGATGACGTAAGTTGTTGGATTCCGTTTGTTGGCGCTATTATGATCTTTTTCTTGTGTTTTAATGGCTTAGCTTTCAGTTTTTTCCCTGACATAGTACCGGGTAAAATTACCATTTGGCAGGCAGCTGCTGCGCCTGCATCCTTAAGCTTTATTTTATGGGGTGCGTTAGTAGTTATACCTTGTATATTGGCTTACACCTGTTATTCGTATCGGGTATTTTGGGGGAAAACCAAAGAACTTAAGTATTATTAAAATTGTTTGCTAACAAGGTTGCAGAGTCATGAGATATTTTTTTGCTATTGAGCCAAATGCGCAGGCCAAATTAAACATAGATCACTGGCGAAACCAATATTTACCGGCTTTTGATCACCCTGTACCTGTGGGTAATTTTCATATTACGACCGCATTTTTAGGGGAAGTCGAGCAAGATAAATTAGAGGTTATTTGTGAGCATATTGATAAGCAGCATTTGCCTGCACCTTTTTCGTTAACGTTAGATCAGCAAGGCTATTGGTCTAAGCCTAAAGTATATTGGTTAGGCTGCCAGAACGTACCTAAAGGTCTATTAGATTTAGTTAAGTTGACAGAAAAAGCGGGCAAAATAGCAAAAATTAATTTACCTAAAAGGCCGTATATTGCGCATTTAACTTTGGCTCGAAAATGCGCATTTGAACCTGCGAGTGCTTTATTAGCGCCAGAATTTACAACCCCGATTACTGAATTGGGGTTGTATGAATCTATTTCTGGTAAATCAGGCGTTAAATACTTAAAACGATTTAGCTGGACGTTACCAAATAAACGCTAACGCAGAGTCTAAATAACGCCGAGTTTAAATAAAAAGGTAAGCCGGATTTAATACCAGCTCAACCACTCATAATATTAAACATAAAAAGCACTTTACTTAAACTTAGGGTTATTGAAATTCAGGATTATCCAAATTGAGTATCCAAGGCACGCCAAATTGGTCGTTTAACATAGCAAAACGTTTGGCCCAAAAAGTTTCACTGAGTGGCATAACAACATCCGCATTTTGAATTAAAGCGCTGTAAACTCTTTCAATTTCATCTAAATTTTCAAATTGAACACTGACGTTAATGCCTTGTGGCTTTTGGTATTGCTGTGGTGGGCAATCGGATCCCATTAAACTTTGATCGCCAATTGCGATTTGAGCATGCATGATTTTATCATCGAAGCCTTCAGGCACTTCACAGCCGGGAGTCTCTTCGCTTGAATCTGGAGCTTCTGCCCAAGTGATACTAAAAACAATTCTGGCATTAAATATTTTTGTATAAAATTCAAAAGCCTGCTTGCAGTTACCATTAAAATTAATATAGCTAACAAATTGCATGATATTTCCCTTATTTAATTTATTCACTCATTAGGTGAATAAATTATAGTAGGGAAAATAGCTTTTAATTTATTGAGTGGCTAATTAATTTACTTTTCAGATTCATTTAAATTAGACTGCCCAGTTACAGGCTGTATTTGCTCAACTGTTTTTGCAAATAAGGTGCTGAGTTTTTGGGTTTGTTGTTCATTTACTTGTTGCTCAATGAGTTTTTGTTTAAAAACTTGGCTGGGATCTATTTCATCTAAGCTGAGTTTTTCATACTGGCTAAAACCGGCTTGTTTATGTTGGCGTTTACGTCTGACTAATAAAATTTCAACCGGATATTGTTGGCAAATTTGTTCGGCTTGTTTTTGAACGTCTGAATGAAAATCGGCGCTGTCTATTTCAAGATCGAGCCAAGCGATTTGAGTTGAATTTGGGTCTTTAAATTGCGCTTCAAGTTGTAATTCAATTTGAGCTAAATCACCAGTTAAACATACAATAGGTTGAAAATTTGGAATGGGCAAAGTTTCAACTCGGGCAGCTTGGCCGGTAATGAGTTCCACAAAAACTACGGATTTTTCGCGATGTGATTCATCAAAACTCATGGCGATAGGAGAGCCGCTATATCGCCAATGTGGTTTGTCGGCAATGGTTTGAGCTTGGTGAATATGACCCAGTGCTAAATAATCAAAATTAGGAAACTGGCTCGCCGGAAAAGCCTCTAACGTGCCTATGTAAATATCGCGTACAGAATCACTGGTGCTGGCGTTTACCACGGTTAAATGACCTGTACCAATAATGGGTAAATTTTGCCCTAGTTGTTCATTTTTAGTTTGCGCAGCGGCATAAATATTTTGGTAATGCTGGCTAATCGCGTTTAATAAATCAGGCTTTTGTGAGCTTTGTTCTTTGTTTGAATGACTGCTTAATACATCTCTCGGGCGAACAAATGGAATGGCGCAGCATTGAGCCGCAGGTTCGCCCGTTTTATCGATTAAGGTAACTACTTGTTTGTTTGGATTGCTTTGCACGTTGGCAATTAAATGGCTATTTAAGCATGAAAACACATCTTTTGATTCGTTTAGCATAGCAACCGAATCATGATTGCCACCTAACAAAACTAATTGGCAGTGCTGTGCTTGCAATTTTACAACAAACTGGTTAAGTATTTCGCGTGCGTAACTGGGCGGCGCGCCGGTATCAAACAGATCACCAGCGACAATGAGTGCATCTATTTGATGCTGCTCAATTTGTTTTAATAGCCAGTCAAGAAAGGCTTGATGCTCATTTTTACGGCTTTTACCATAAAAATTTTGCCCTAAATGCCAGTCTGAGGTATGCAATAAACGCACAAAATTTCCTTATATTTTATTTTTTAGGGTTTGGTGTATAAACCGGATTTGGGAATGCCGTTACTTTATCACCCAAGCTTGAAATTTTAGCTGTACCTTGTTTTTTTACTTGATCAATTCGCAATATATTATGCATAGGAATATAACTGGTTTCGACTGAATCAAACTCAGATTTGAGCTTTTCTTCGCTGGTGTCCAGCACCAGCGAACTATGGTTGTTCCAAACAAAGTCGCCTATTTCAATAAACCCAAATAAATTGCTGGGCATGAGTTTACGTACATAAAGCTCATATTTTTCGCCGTTGTTAATAAATTGAACTCGGTAAATTGGGTTTTTATCGCTCATGGTATCGGTTTAGTTTGCAAAAAAGAGCGGCATTTTAACACATTAAGTTTGTTTAAATTAAGTCGCCTGAACTTTCATCTAAAGGTTAAGCTTATATTTATTGGTCTTAACACTGCAAATTAGTGACTGAATAAATTAGTATAGGGGGTAACAGGTTTGTAAGAACTGAATTTAGTTAACATCTCAATTTACAACATAATGCAGAGGTTATGATGTCTTTAGTTTATAGCACAGATGGCGGCCGAATTAAGCCAGAAGAAAAGCAGCCAGAAGCCCAAACATTTAGTGACGGTTTTATCCGTATCAGGCGAGAAACCACAGGCCGAAAAGGCAAAGGCGTGATTACCGTAGCTGGTTTGCCGTTAGTTGGAGACGAACTTAAAAAATTGGCGCAAGTGCTAAAAAAGAAATGCGGCACAGGCGGCTCAGTTAAAGATGGCATTATTGAGATTCAAGGCGATAAGCGAGATGTGATTAAAGCCGAACTTGAAAAACAAGGTTATAAAGTTAAATTAGCTGGTGGCTAAAAATTTATCAGCCATAGCAAAGCTACGGCTCTAATGGTTATTAGTAATATAGTGAAATCAAGTTACGTTCAAATGTTTTAATTTCTTTGCTATGACATGCAAATTTTTTTCTCATTTGTGCTATTCCTTTAAGTGCAGATTTACGTAAATCTTTACTGCCTTGATTCGCGAGTAAGCTGGTAATACCACTCATGGTGCCGTGAGGTTTAGTTTTACCAACTTTGTTAAATACATCTGTAAACTCTGGATTTACTTTGTATTTATTAACGGTTGTACCACCATAATAACGAGCTATTTCAACGCCTAATAGATTAGTAAAAACAGTATCAGGTTGGTATCCAGTCACGTAAAATGTTACAGGGGTATTGGATAGGCACTTGGCAAAATGACTATCGTATTCAAACAAATATTTTGCTGCAACTGAGTCTTGTATTTTTACATGACTATATAAATTGATAACAGCGTCAGTCATTGAGTTAGCAAAAGTGCCGGCAAATGCTTTTAAGCCTTTTATTTGAGACGCGCCATAGCTTTGGTTGATTCTTTTTACTAAACTTGCATCGCCTTTATATACAGCATTAAGAAATGTGGCCCCCGCAAGTCCATCAAAAGGGCCACTTACTTCAGGCATGGGTTGATAGTCTGATGAGCTATAAGGTTGCGAATTTGAACGTGTTGGCTTTCTAATCCCTTGTTCTATCTCTTGTTGCTTTTTCTTTTGCCATTTTTTCAAGGCAATTGCATCTCGTTCTTGTTGTATTTGCTTTCCTGCTTGTTTTCTTTGTGCTAACAAATCTGCCGACTGTTGTAATGCCTGCTCATGTTTCTCTTCAATTGATTTTCCAGGCACCTGAAGTGAATCCATTAATAATAATGTTTCTTTATCGGGCGGTGTATAAGTTTTCTCTCTTTGAGAATTAAATAGCGAAACCATATAAGGGCTGGGCTTGGCGCGTTTAAACGCGGCTCTAATCGATTGCTTTATTCGGCTACCTTGTTTAAATTCAAATTTTATGAATTGGCCCTCAGCATCCATCGCAACAGGGGTTCGTAATCGGCTTTTCATACCAACTTGTTCTGGCGTACAGTGGCCTTTTAAATAGGCTATCGATTGTAGAGATGTTTTTCCATTGGTATTTTTTAAATGAACATTGTAAAAACATGACTTTGCTATAGTTAAATAACCTAACATAAAGTTGTAATCATCCAACTGGCCTGTCCATAGTGCAAGCTCAGCTTGAACAAACGCATCATCTATTGCTAATGCTCCTTGCCACGAACCTATAAATTTGTGATTGGGTTGGTCAAAAGATAAATCTTTAGAGAATACTTCGTTTAAAAATGTTTTTCTGGAATGATGAGTATGCAAAAAGCGTTTTGCCGCCAAGGCTAACGATAGTTGTTCATTATGACTTAGATAGGAATTATTTAATTGTTCCATATAGCCTTTTAGGGGTAAATTTCGTTTAATTAAAAGCTGAGTTTCGGTCGCTATTGTTTGTTTTGTCGATGCTCTATCAGGGCGCCAAGTTATTTTCAAAGGCGGGTTTGGCTCGACATCAAAATAGCCCTGCTCAAATAGATTACATGTCTCAGTATGGCGAGTCAGTATTGTTTTTTCGTTTATGGTTTGTTGTGAGTACAAGGTATCAAAACACCTGTTTGTTTCATCGTTTACTTTAATAAAAGCGTCATTTGGCTTTGAAAAACCGTGAGGGAATAAAAAATAAAGCTCAATTGATGTTCCATTGTAAGTAAGTTCAGTTTGTTGAAACAAGGGAGTATCGTCGAATACAGGTGTTAACTTTATCTCTAGTTCCTTTAGCGCTGCGGCGAACTTATCATTTAATTGCTTGGATTTTTGCCGAGTCAGGTGGCTTTTATTCTTGTTGGCACTTGCATGGTTATATCGGGCAAAAACACTTATTTTATTATTCTCTAACAGAGTTAGTTGTGTGTTTTTCAATATGCTTTTGTTCTCACAAGTACTGTGGGTAAAATTGGAGGAGAGTTTTAAATATCTGTTGGCGTTTCTGTTATTTTGTAAAGGTTGTTGGTTTATCTCAAATATACAATTTTCTTTTTCATTATAAATATAGCCGTTTATTTGTCCGGATTCATTTCGTGTTAACTCAATAGCAATCGGGTAATGGGTATCTTTAGAATCATTTGAGTAAACCCACTTCTTAACGCCGTCTATTTCAATATACTCACGTTTTGGTGTGTTTTTCGTGGTGATTAAATCGCCAGACCAGAATCCAATAAATTGATGACCTGATCCTGCCATGTTTTGGGCTAGTTTTTGTGGGTCGCCTAAGGTGTTTATTGCGTTTTGCTGAATTTCGTCTGCATTATTGGTGTTTAACGACATGGTTATACTGTCTTTATCCATCCCTGAACCCGCAATAATATAGCTGTCTTTTGGAAAAGTGGATAAAGGAAATTGGTTTTCTAGTTCATTAGCTTTTAATATCTGAACAGTAACAACGCGTTCTTTGTTTATTGCACTTGGCATAATGACTACTACTGAAGCTGTTTGATTTATCAAATCACCGGCCTCAGAACTTTTAACCAGTATGTTTTTTCCATTTTTGTTACCCTCTACAGTGTAAAGTGGCTGTTTAAGCTGGGAGGTAATTAAAACGCTAGCCATGTGTACTGGCATCATTTTATTACCTCTTTTTTTACTGCTCTGAAGGCTTATGTTTGTTACTTTAAAGTAGGTGGGTAATTTATCGATAATATCAGGTTTGATATCTTCAATTGTAAAAGTTGAAGCAAGTGAATACGATATACTGTAGGGGTTTATAAGTAGAGCTAGGGTAAAACTAATAAAACAACATGCGTTTAAAGTCATAACCCTAGTTAACTCTCGTGTGAGTGAGACAGCAAGATTAAAAAAGCCACGACAATCTGGCTTATTAAATTTTCTTAATAGATGATATGTATGACCACTTAGAAACATGCTTATGCCCCTGTAAAATACAAATAAATGAATGTTGATTCAGTCTTTATGCGTACATCATTTTTGTGAATTTATTATTTTTGTAAACCTGAGATGAGTATTAACTAAAGAGGTCACTGTTTTATTGCATTCATACAACTGCTGCATTAGTGCACCTGGCACGAAAACTCTTTTTTGTAAGTTTACAGTTCAAACAACTGGTTATAATTAAACGATAACTTTTGGTAGATAGCAAGTGTAAAAAATTAGACTTGTTTTAGTTGGAAGGTGTAGAGTTTTGGACGAAGAAACTTGGCTATTGCATTGTGCAGCTTCGCTTTTATTCAAATTTCTGGGTGGTGCTTTACTTGTTGCAACCACCCAAAATTTTAAGTTTTATATTTAAGCGAATGTATTTAATAACCAACCAATTAGCAAAATTTGGGGCACTGTTACTAAAGGTAAAACGAGTGCTATTTTCCAGCTTTTCATCGTGTCTTTAATTGCCATAATTTCAGTATAATCGGTTGATGCACCTGCCATTAAAAAAGTAAAAGCATTGCCCGGTGCACTCGCTCGGGTTACTAAATCGGCTGCGATTGGGGTTGAGCCTTCAGAGCATACTTCAATAATGGTTGCCGCTAATAAAGTCAGCGCTAAGCCGGCCGTTGTTGCACCAAACCAAGTTTCAAATACATCCATAGGCACAAATGCTCGTAGTAAGGCGACCATTACCACGCCAAAAAAGATCCAGCGCATCACCATTTTGCTGCCGTTATAACCGTCTTTTAGCATGTTTTTGTATGCATTAAACGAATGATCAGCATTTTTAAATAAATGTTTTACTTCACTTTTTAACTTATAGCCATCTGGCAAATCTGTTTTATTTGGGTTGTTAGGGACTATGCCTTTCATTTCAAACTGGTCAAAAATAATCCCACTTAACCAAGCTATTAGCATTGAAAAGACAATAAATAACAAGGTTAGTTTAAGCCCAATCAAACCGATTAAAATTAAGGTTAGCGTAAATGAATTCCACGGGCTAGCGATTAAAAAAGCCATTACTTGGCCTAAGCTAGCGCCTCTTTCATACAATTTCATTGCGACCATTAAAATACCATGGTTACATAAATCTAGGGTGACACCAGCTAGTGTGGCTCTAACAATGCCTTGTTTGGTATGGCCTTTACCTAACACTGAAATTATCATTTCACGCGGAATCCGATTAAGCCAGCCAACTAATACTATGCCTAGCAATAATCCCCACCACATGGCGTTAAACATTTCAAATGAAGTACTTGCCATGGTTTCTAACCAATTGGGTAGGGGTAATTGTAGGTCAGTAAAATTAACCAAGTACAAACTATAGGTCGCTACTACAAATACAATTGAGCCAGATAATATCCAGTCAATTGAAAAGCCTTTTGTATTGGGTTCGCAACATGAGCTGGCAGCTGGTTTTGCATTATCGCTCGGACCACAACATGAAGTTGATTGATTTGTTGAAGCTTGGCTGCTTGGCTGGTCACTCGGGCCGCAGCATGAACTTGCGGTTTTTTTTGGTGTGCTTTCTGGTTTACAACAACTACTCATGAGTTATTTCTCCTGAAAAGTCTTCAATTAAATGACAAATGTGATCACCTGTTGGAGAGCAATCTTTTTGTTTTTGCCATTTTTGCATTGCTTGCTTCATTTGCTGATAAGTGGCCTGCATTTGTGCTAGTTTTTGCTCGGTTTCTAGCAGTCGTTGCGCCATAATTTCACGAACTTGTGGACAAGGTGATTCACCGCTTTCAGACTGTTCAATAATGACTTTAATGTCGGCCAGTGAAAAACCAAGCGACTTGGCTTGAAGGATAAAATGCAATCGAGTTTTATCATCCGAGTTAAAAAGCTTATAGCCGTTATTAGGATCGCGAGTGGGTATTAATAAGCCAATTTTTACATAATGGCGTATCGTATCTGGATTAATCTTAAACTGTTTTGCTAATTCAGCGACTGTCATTTTGACCCCCATTTACTCAAACAGGTTTAATTCGATAGGTATGAGTATAAAGCTAGGTGTTACACACAGGTCAAATTTATTTTTAAAAAGCTAAAAGCTTTTTAGTATTTCGGGATCAAATTCGGTTGTATTTAATTGAATATTAAGTTCATCGGCTTTAACGTCTAGCTTGGCTTGCCAAATACTGAGCTCTTCCATGGTGATGGTGTTGTCGTCGAGTTGCCAAAGTTGGCGGCAGCCTTGGTAATAATAATGAAGAACTTGCATCGCGCTGACATCATTTTGATCGGCAGCGGCCCGTACTTTTTTTAGTTTTCGGGTGATCAAGTTAAGCGACTGTTTTAGTCGCCAAACATAATATACTTCGTGCATAAACTCATGATGTTTTATTTTATTAAAGCCAATAAACATGGCGATGCACGTGATAATAACACCGGTTAAATTCCAGTGAAAATGTGTGCCAGATGGGTCTGGAAATAAAGCTATTAATAGCTGTGCTATGCCTAAACTGCCAATTGCTAATAAGGCTATACTGGCAACAATGACTTGGTTTAGGTGTTTTCGGTATCTTGCTTTGTCTATTTTTTTTAGTTGCATATTTATGTCATTATCATTTTTAGCTGCAACCAACATAAACAAAGTTATGTTGGTTGTGAATGTATTATCCTGAATGATTAGTGCTGATGCCCGCCAACGCCATGAGCATGACCGTGCGAGACTTCTTCCGTGGTTGCCGCTCTTACCTCTTTTACCGATAAATCAAAGGTGAGTGTTTTACCGGCTAAAGGCGGATTGGTATCTACTGTGACCATAAACTTACCGCTTTTTATAACCGTCACTTGGCGTTGGCCTTGATCAGTATTAACAATAGCAACCATGCCCGGTTTCCATACTTTGGCACCTTGTAGATGTTTAGCTGGCACACGTTGAATTGCATCATCGTTTTCGTTACGCATGCCGTAAGTTTCTTCCGGTGGTAAAGTAACGGTAAAGCTGTCGCCAGCTTGCTTACCCTCTAAAGATTTTTCGACACCTGGCATCATATTGTTATGGCCATGCAAATAAGCCACAGGGGTGTCGCCTTGGTTGCTTTCTAGTTGTTTACCTTCTTTGTCGGTAATGGTGTAGTTAAATTGAACAACGGTATTTTTTGTAATTTGCATTAATAATTCCTAAATCAAACAGGTTTGAGCTTACTTGCCTTTGGGCTAATTAGGCCATTATAACCGATCTTCCGCACCACTTTTAGGAATAAATTTTCTGGTAATGATAACCTAAGCAATCAATGATCGTGTGATTGCGATCCTCAAGATTAGCAACGATCTCAGTGTCTTGGTTGATATACATGATGGTGACCCCTTGAAAGCATTGGAACACCCAGCGAGCGGTGGGTTTCTGATGGGGTTTGTATTTCATATCCGGGAAGTACTGCTCTTGCTCTACAAGTTGTTTGCGGATCTGATGCTCCAAGGCTGCATATACCATTAAACAGACCGTCATCACCATTAATAACGCTTCTATTCGTTCTGGCTTTTTCAAGAAAATGGCGTTGGTTAAAAAGTCTGGGCTCTTCAGAAAGCGGAAGCCTTTTTCTACTGATTGCTGTGATTTATACGTGCTGAGCATTTTATCCATGGTTAACGCTTCACTCATGTCATTGGTGGCAATGATAAACAACCCCAATTGTTCCAGTGCCGCTTGGCGTCGAGCCAGCGGGGTAAATAAACGCCCTGTAATTTGGTAATCAATCCGTATCGGGTTTTCATTTTTTTTAGGTCGCCCTTTTCCGGCAAATGCGGGGACTTGCTCAACTTGCCCTTCAACATCACAGAGTATTTGTTTCTTTTTCCATTCCTCCAATGACTTTTGTGCATCACCTTCGCAAGCAAATATTTTTTGACTGAGTTGTTTAAAGCTTTTACGTGCTTGCTCTGCTTGTTTGTGCATGCGCTTACTTAACGTATGTGTTTCGCGTTTAGCAGCTTGCTCACTGCGTACTAGCAACCACTTTTGCTTTACGCCACCATATTCACATTCATGAAACACGCCTTCGTAGCCTGAAGATAAAGGCGTAAAACTTAAAGTCGGAGCTAATTTGATGAGCGTTTTAGCTTCTTTGAGTGTTTGAGGGACACGCGTGATAAATAGTTGATTGATTTGCTGTAAATGAGAAAGGGATTCTTGAACATATAAAGCAGCATCCCCCACCAAGTAGCGACAGCGTTGTGCTGCCTTTAAGCTATTCACATGGGCTTTAACTATCTTTTTAAACCCATCCATATCATTGCAGTTGCCACTGGCGGGTTTCATATAAACCGGAATGCCGGATTGATTTTCACAGATGAGGTTTAAAACCACTTGGTTTAAGTCGGGGCGGTGGTCGCGAGAATACCCTTTGGCAATGTGGATAGTATTAACATCATCATCCACATCGTTTGATTGACCATCATAATGGAAGCTAGTGGAGTCTAAATGTAGTGATTCTCCGCCCAGACCAAGGTGACTAACAACCGTTTCGCCGAGATCTTGGTATAAACTGGATACACCAAATTCATACAGCTTGTCTAAACATCGACCTAACGCATCATCATTGATTTGCTCAGCCTTGACGCCTTCACCAATTAAGCGCTCAAGTGGCTTATCTTTAAAGTACTCACTGTACATGTGTAGCGTTCGGCCAGTAAACCCCAAGCCATTTATCACCATAGCCAAAACCAGTTGGCCAAAGCTTAAAGTACGATCGTTTGATTGACCGAGTTTACGGTCAATTAAGTCGACCAATTGGATTTCATGACAAAAACCAGCCACCAAGCCGTGATGTTCAAGTGTTTTAGTAAAAGGGTTAGGCATTGTGATCACCACTCTCAAAAGAGAGTAATAGATCAAGATCTGGGATCTAGGTCAAGTCTTTTTTTAAATAATACGATCAACTGAATAAAAAAACACCAAGATTAATTAAAAACTAGGTGCGGAATGACGGTTATAACAAATTGGGTAAGTTGGTGCTGGTTTGAAGGTGACTAAATACAAAAAAGCCGGTTAATGCTAACCGGCGAATAAGTAAAATATGAGTTTAAAATTAACTTAAACTTTTGTTTTGTTTGCTTTGCGAGCAAGTGTTAAGCCTGCTATTGCAACTAACAACCACGAAAAGGCACCGCCGCCGCCACTGCTTTCTTTTTCAGCCGCTGCTTCAGCCGATTTTACCGATTGATAGGCTGCATCTAATTCATCATATGCGGTATAATAAGCTTCTGCCGCCATATCACGAATTTCAACAATTTTTAGTACAGATTCATTGTTGGTTTCAGCTGTTTGAACATCTACAACATATTGTTCGGCAAGATCTAATTGATTGTCCAGTTCAAGTAAGTTTTTTTCAATTTTCAATACCGCTGCAGACGCAATATCTGCTTTCTCTTGAGATATTTCAGCTGCTTTTGTATATGCCTCTTCGGCTCGTGTTAAATAGCCTTCAGCTGATTCAACAAGCTCATCTATATTTGTTTTGATTTCACTTACTAAATCAATATTATCTTGATAGATTAGGGTATTAGGCGTTGGGTTTATTTCTTGATCTGAATCAGCTGTTACTGTTACTTGGCTAATATAAACTAAGTTATCTTGGTCAACATCTGTTTCAGTATCATAATCACTCAGCGGTAAATTAGTTAAAGCGCCGCCAAAATTGTAGATACTTAGGTCATTGATATCTTCTACAATGTCTATCCCTTCAATCACTTCACCAAATACAGTAAAACCATTAGATTGCAGGTCGAGATTTTCAGAGTTATCCGCTACATTAATAAACCAGCTCGATGTTGCACTGTGCTCTTGGCTGGTTTTAGCCATTGCAATAGTGCCTTTAACGTTTGACCATAAAGGTTCATTTTCAACAACAAAAATATCGGTTTCATCTTCATCGTTTTCATCAATTTGGCGAGCTTCAATTGAATTGACATATTCTTCTTCTTGTTCACCCTGAATGCTCCAAGTGTAAGAGCCAGCTTGAACAATAAAATCTTCAACTGAACGGTGTACGAAAGAGCTATTGTATTTGCCTTCATTAACATAATGCAAAAAATTTTCGACTGTTTTAGGGGTGGTTTCATCATACAAGTTAATGACAATATCGCCCTTGTTAGTTTCTATTTTTACTGTGGTTGCATAACTAGCGCTGCTGGCTGTTGCGATTAATACAGCCAATGCTGGTAGTGTTTTTTTAATATTTAAAATTTTCAATTTATACCTCAATAAAATAAATTTTAAGAACTTTATAACATATTCGAATAAATTCATATATTAGGGTAACAATTAACAACATTTTAGTCAGCTAATGTAATGGCGTTGTCTATGGCTTCTAATTTATCCCTAACGGGAATGGTTAAGTGTGATCTTGCCATATCAATTATGGGTAATGGTTGGTATTCATCTTGTAAAGCCCACTTTGCGTATCGTGTATTGAGCTTTCGGTACTGGACTTTGGCTGAAACATACAGCGGAGATTTTATCCAATAGGGCAGATTGAACTGATATTCAATTACGTCTGATTGCCCTGCTTTAATAACATTAACGGATGCTTTGCCAACCATATTAAATAGATCATGTTTCCAGACAATATCGCCATTTCTGTCAACCGGTAGCGAGCGGTATTGGTAAGCTTTTTTATCTAGGTAGCCTTCATTGTCTAAATAACCGCTTTGGTAAACTAATTCGCCTTGCGCATCTGTTACTTCAAAATTAACCCAAACTTGATTTATGTCGATAGAACCACCTGGAAAATTATGCCCGACACCTGTATTGGCAACAATTATATTAATTTTGGCTTTTTCGCCTTTATAAAAATAATAAGGTTGAATGGCACTGGCTCTTACTGTTTCGTCTAATGGCATTAAATTGCTGGTGGCTGATTTTCGGTGTGGAGGTTCTATGCTAATACGCACTTTATCTTTGCGTAAAAAGTCGATGGTAGCGTTTAAAAAATCTTCATCTTTTGCGAGGAGAGGTAGCATGGTGTTGGCGGCTAAAAACCGATGATCTCTGACCTGACCATTATGATCAGCAGACGGATCATTGGCTGCAACTAAGGGCATATGACAATCCTGACAGCGTTGTTGTTTTTTATGAGCAAATTGAGAGTCATGATTACCTGAAAAAGGGCTTTCAAGCCAAGCACTGTATTCATCTTGCATTTTAACCCAGCCCCAGTCATTTAAATCTTTGTCTATAAATTGTGCGTGACAGCTTGCGCAATATTCAGCGGTAGCCAAAACTGGAGCTGCCATATCTTGTTTGTGTTGTGTTGGATTTTGTTTAATGAGCAGTTTATTTATATTTTGTAACCAAGGATTTGTAGCTGTTTCAAATAAATAAGCCTGATTAATTTCAAACTGGTAACTGGCAACCCCTTTAGTATGCACTAACTGAGTAATGCCATGACAAGACTGACAATTAACGCCCTCTATATTAGCGGGTGAATCATCAATTCCACCGTGGATACCACCTTGAGTTAATTGCCCAGTTAATAAAGCGACTGGCGCGTGGCAACCTTCGCAATAGCGCGTCGCTTCAATCCCTTTATTGCTAGCCAGCAGTTTTACGTTGGTTTCGTAGGTTTTATCTGAAGCCGCTTGTCGATGTGCAGAGGCATACCATTGTTGAGCAATGTCTGCATGGCAAGTCGCGCATTTATCTGTGGTGAGTAAAGCTTTTTCATCAATGAACATTTGTTGGGGTGTTTCTGTTTGGCTGGGCCTGAAAGGATGATCGCCATAATTATATTGGTAATTATCAACGATAGGTTGAGTGCTATAGGCTTGCTCTGTACTGGTTGCTAATAAACCAATTAACAAACAAAAAATAGCGACCGCACAAGTTTGGTAAAAAAGCTGAACGCGTAAACCTGAAATTGTTTTAAAAACTCCAGCGTGTCTTGAGGCTACAAAGCTAAAATAATGACAAATTAAATGTAATACCAGCAAACTAATTGCGGTTAAGCTTAAAATAATATGCCAGTTTAATACCGTTTGATTTTGCTCTGTTACGCCTTGATAAGCCAAGATCAGTCCGGTATAAATCACCGAAAAAATGAGCAGCAGGCTAACCAGCCCAGAGCTAAATACCGCAAATCGCCTAACCCCAATAATACGTTTAATATGGTAATAGCAATAAGGCAGCATAATGACACTTAATAAAATGCTGCTGGTTAAATGTACTAAATTAGCGATTTGAATAAAGCTAAATGCGTCAAATGAAAGCACTTGTGCCAAATAACTATAAATAGCGGATAAACTACTTATCATTAATAAACCAAAACAAATAGCTAAAAATTTTGACTCTTTGAGCAAGTTGGCGGCTTTCATTGAATCGCCTCCTGGTAAGGATTTAATTTGTAGCCGGCTTGAATATAAAAGCCAGCCAACCTTTGCTGTGTAGGTTTAGACCACTCGCCTATTGTATTTAATTTATTTAACTCTAACGCTTGTTCCAGTTGGGTGAATTGAGCTTGGGTTAGAAGCTGATTTAATAAAGCTTCATCTGTTGTTTTAAGTGCTTGTTTTAGCCAGTTTAAGCTGGCTTTGTCTTGAGTAAAATGGGCACTGGCCCAACGATTTTTAAATTCAGCTGGTAAGCGTGTATGCGTGAAAAACGCTGCAGATAATCTGGCCGTAAATAATTTAGCCGCTGTTGTAGGCAGTTTAGCCATATTTTTATATTTTAATAAATAAGCTAATACATGTTGTTGAGCGACTGAATTGGTTTTAGCTATTTGGGTGACTTGCTGTTTAAGCTGAGCTAAATCGGCTTGCTGGCTTAAAAAAATTAACCGACAACTGCTTACAAACGCATTTAAGCTAGCTTCGGCTGTTAACGTATGTGAAATATCAAACTGTTCGCATAAAGGTAATCCTAAATTCAAGATCGAACTTGGGTAATAGCTTAAAATTTGACTGAGTTGTTTTTGTGCATTTGGGCTGAGTTTGGCAAAAACAGCCAAGCTATTTTGATTTTGAGTTTGAGACAAATTCGTCGGGGTCAGTTGATTTAAATAAGCTTGGCTTATTTGTGTTGATAGTTTAATTAATGTATCCGGATTAAGTGGTAAATTTAAAATTTTATTCCATAGTTGATAGGCGTCTGGTTTGGCATTTATTTGATTATGTTTAATTAACAGACGCGCAGCGCTTAAAGCAACTTCAGTATTTTTATTATCAAGTAATACAGGTAATTTTATAGGGGGCAGATAACCTAAATCAGCAGCAATTAAATAAGCTTGCTTAGCTTGACTGCTTTGCAGCTGGTTAAATTTAATATGTGGACTTAACTGGGCTAACCAAGCCTGAGTAACTTTTGGCATTATTACAATATGATCGCTGGCTTGAGTAAAGTTAATCAAGGCGATAAATAAAGCTTGTTGCTTTGATGGTTCACTGATTTGCGAAATAAATGTCGTTAAATTGGCTTGTTTTAAGCGAGTTAATGCAATTAAAGCTTGTTGTATTACTGCTGGCGATTCTGTTGTTAATAACAGGTCTAAAATAGGTTTATTTGCTTCTGTTTGCCTTGTTTTCCCCAAGGCATTGATAAGCCTAGCTTGAACAGGCGCTGATTTTTTCAGTAAGACAGTTAATATAGCGCTGCTCGCATTTTTATGTTCAGCGTGGCCTAAAGCATCGGCAGCACAAATCACAACTTTGTCTTCTGTCCGGTTTAATGCTTTAAACAAGTAAGGAATCGCTTTGTATTTAAATTGGGTGACAGCTTCTTCTTGTTCAAACCAAGTGGCAAAAACTTCGCTGGCTTTACAAAATTGCACAGGTGTTGCCTTTGCTGAAAGGTAGTTTAATAAAGTTGATACGCTTTGTTCAGGTTCTAATTGCTTAATCGCATTAAAACTGGCTTGGTTTAAAATATCAGATTGCACATTTAACCAATTGTGGTAAAGCGCTAAATGTTTAATTTGAGGTTGAGTTGCTATTAAGTTTGCTACTTCAAAAACTTGTGCTGAACTAGCGGTAGATAACAACTGGTTTAGCGCAATTAATTGATTTTGACTAAGTTGAGTTGACTGCAGTGTTCGAATAGCAGTGGCTAAATCTGGCACGTTAAAGGGCAATTGCTTAGGTGTTGGAGTAAACAATACGGGCTGCCATTGGGTATTTTTCCATTGATAAAATTGGTTGGCGGCTAGTTGTTGAGAAAATGCTAATTGGCCATCCGCAGTGAATAATTTTACCTGTACCTGCTGGTAATCGCCCAGTCCAAAATGTAATCTAGGATCGTGGTTGCCAAATAACGTATCTTGTAAATTTATCCCTGTGTTTATTTGTTTGCCATTAGTTTCTAGCTGTAGTTTTGCGGAGTGCCACTTGGCTAAATCTGGTATTTGCAAATTAATCCAATTTAGTGAGTTTGCAGTCGTATTTTGTAGGAGTTGGACAAAATCATTGTTATTGGCAAACAACAAATCTTGCTGACCATCGTTATTAAAATCCAGCCGAATGGCCGTGCGGCTAGACTGAATTAAGTTATCTGAACAGGCACTTAGTTTAAACTGAGGGTATTTTAACTGAGTTTGAATTTTGCGTGCGCACAAATTGTGACTGGCAAGACTAGACTGAGGACTAAATGGGTTAGGTTGATAACTGCCGGTGGCAATCGCAAAATCTGTTAACCCATTATTGTTAAAATCGGCCAGTGCAATGCCCCAGCGGTTAAGGTGTAAATATGAATTGCTATTTAATCCGAGTTGCCAGCCTATATCCTTTGCCTTTTTTTCATTAATATCGATTGCTAAGCTGGCTAAACCTTGGGCACGGCTCATTAATAGTAAGTTTTTTGAATCGTTAATATTTTGCATCGCACTAGCAAAATGGCTATGACTAATATATAGCGGCCATTGATTTTGTGAGACTTGCTTCAATTGACCTTTAGGTATTTGCAAATAAGTTCGGGTAGGTTGTTTAGCAAGATTAAATTCAATTAAATCTAATAAGCCATCCTGATTTAAGTCTAGCCAATTCGCCGCGAGTGTTCGTTCAGCGTATTGATGATTAAAATACTTTCGGGTTTGGTCACTAAACTGAAAATCGCCTTGGTTAATTAGCAATTGGTTTTGAATACCGTCATAAGCCGAGGGATCAAGCTGCCTTAAATGTTGCTCACTAAATCCGGTGGCGTCCTCTAAATTTTTTTGATTTTTTTGATATCGGATTAAATGTGAAAGGTGCAAATCAAACAGCCCATCGTGGTTAATATCAATAATGCTGATATGACTGGTCCATGCGTTTAGCGCAATTTTGCTAAAAGTTGGAATTTGTTCAAATTTAAAGTCACCTATATTTTTAAAAATATAATCTTGATGGGTGCTGGCAATAACCAGATCGGTCAAACCATCGTTGTTTAAATCAAGTGTGCGGCACGCAGTGGTAGATGCAACTAATTCAATGTTTGAGTGTGGCGTTTTATTGACAAAAAAACCATTTTGATTTTTATAAATTTCGATTGCACTGTGTTTGTCCCACCATGATTGACCGCCGTAAAAGCGAGTTTGCCCCCCACCGGTGGTAAAAATTACGTCCATCCAGCCGTCGTTATCAAAATCGGCGACACACGCACCAGCTGATAAACCATCAATTAAATCAGTAATTTTACCTGTATGTTGTTTATGCTGATGCGTTAAGCCTGAAGCTATTGTGGTATCTACAAATTTAAATTCTGGGCTTGTAACATTAATCGGTTTAAGGTTTTCTGAGGCTTTAATTATTTTTTTGTTTGGTATAAAAATGAGTAAAAACAAAAGCAAAATTGTAAAGACTAACACCCAAGCAAACGTATTAAGCACGCTGCGCCTAGGCTTAAATAAAGCATAAAAATAATTTAATGGGCGTTTTTGTTTACACATCTTGACATTTTCCAAGAATGTTTAATAAAAGTTAATTAAGTTAAATAAAAGTTTAATTGATAATCTGGAAATTGTCGTCTAAACCTTATAAATCTTCACTCGCAAATATTCAATTACGCTAGCTTAAGTTCCCGTAAATGAAGCTTTGCAATTTAGTTTAGTCGTGTGTCAGTTTTGATTGTCTTTATGAGTCAAGCAAAACTCTCCGATATTTACTGGATTGTTTAACCTAGTATAGGTACAGATGTGTCATGTAGTTTGCCGTTTAAACTATATCTCGTTACCCAGCTTAACTGTAATCAAAATATAGCCTTGTAGGCTCATAATTTGATTCAGAGCAGACCATTTTGTTGTTATCGGATCTCTTTCAAATAACTAACCTAAAAGGTTTTTGAAAACGGTTGGGAGAGCAAAATGTGGTGCAAAAAACAAATATCTAAGTGCTTGGTAGCAAGTTCGTTAATATTGCCACTGCTTTTTTTATCTGCGTGTAGCAAAAATGATGATTCAAAACCCAAGCCACCAGACAATCGTCCACCCATAGTTAACATTCAGGGCAATGCCAGTTATTTTGAATTTGAGCAAATTGCTTTAACGGCTGTCGCAACGGATCCTGACGGTGATAGTATTACAAAATATCAGTGGTCAGTGGTAAAAGGCGATGACATTACATTGTCAAACACAACGACCAATGCTGTTTCCTTTACCGCGCCAGATGTAATGGCTGAATTGGATGTGACTATTAAAGTGATGGTTACTGACTTTGCGGGCTTATCTGCGAGCAATCAATTTAACTTTGTGATTAAACCTCAGCCCATTAATTTAACCTTAACTGGCGTGGTGACAGATGAACCCATAGCAAATGCCAGTGTAACGGCAATGATTGGTGAACAAAGCTTTAATGCGACGACAGATAATAATGGGGTTTATTCATTAGCCTTATCTGTGGCTCAGCAATTTACTGATCAGCTTGTTAAGTTAATTGCAACTGGCCACCCTGACACCCATCCTAATGTTAAGTTTGTTTCTCAGCTACCTTCATTTGCCACGTTAAAAGCACAAGCTGGTGACAATGAGATGTTATCTGCCGAAGATAATTTTTCTTTAAATGTAACTAATGTCACTACCGCAGAAGCGGCTTTGCTCGAAATAGTCAAAGCCGGAGAGCCGATTTCTGATGAAGCTGAGCTTAATCAATTATTAACTAATTTAAATGTGCAAACCAAACTCAGATTAGCCACTTTGGTGAAAATAGTGGTGGATAATCAAGATTATAATTTGCCTGATGGGGTGAGCGATACTTTAGCTTTATTAACCGATAGCGCTGCAAGTCAGGCCTTTGACGATTTTATTGTGAGTCAAAATGCGGATTTAATTGAACAAACCTTAAATAGCATTTTAGAGGATGAAAATTTAATAAAAATTGGCGGTGAAAACCAAGATTTTGACAAAGACGGGGTATTAGATACGCTAGATGCATTTCCGTTTGATCCAACAGAAAGTGTTGATACCGACATGGATGGCATTGGTAATAATGCCGATACTGACGATGATGGCGATACTGTAGCCGATGCAGATGATGCATTTCCGTTAGATAAAGATGAATCGCTTGATACAGATATGGACGGTGTGGGTAATAACGCAGATACCGATGATGACGGCGATACTGTAGCCGATGCCGATGATGCATTTCCGTTAGATAAAGATGAATCGCTTGATACAGATATGGACGGCGTGGGTAATAACGCAGATACCGATGATGACGGCGATACTGTAGCCGATGCCGATGATGCATTTCCGTTAGATAAAGATGAATCGCTTGATACTGATATGGATGGCGTTGGCAATAATGCTGATACTGATGATGATGGCGATTCAATTTTAGATGATGAGGATGGTTTTCCACTTATCTCAATTGGCGATTTAATTGATACCGACATGGATGGTATTCCGGACGACTGTAACCAAGCTTGCCTAGATTTAGGGTTGCAGGCTGATGATGATGACAATGGAAATGGTATTCCTGATGATGAAGAGCTTGAAGTTGAGGTCGCGGTTAATATCACTTCGCCCGAGTCATTATTAACTGTCGGTACATCACCCATCACAGTTACCGGTACAGTGGCACCTGCAAACGCTATTATAAAATTAAACGGTGTTGAGGTGAGTAATACCGCTGGCAGTTTTAGTGCTCAAGTAAGTTTAGACGAAGGGCTTAATACCATAGAAGCCAGAGCCAATGTAGGTGACTTTATACAAAGTGATACCATTTCAGTTTCTTTAGATAAAACACCCCCTTATTTAACTATTGATTCTCATAAAGACGGCGCAACCGTTTATACCGATACTATAACGGTGACTGGCTTAGTTAATGATATTGTTCGCGGCACTATTGAACAAAACCAAGCCAATGTGAGTGTTAATGGGAATACTGCCAACATTCAAAATCGAAGTTATGCAGCAACCGAAATTAGCCTTGATGAAGGTGAAAATACCATCACAGTGTCAGGGGCGGATCAGGTGGGCAATACTGCTAACCTGAGCATTAAACTGATATACGAAAAACTACTTGGTAAACGAGTTGAATTAAGTGCAGGCCAAAATCAAAGCGCGATTATTAATGAAGAGCTGGATGCGCCATTACAAGTTGTAGTATTGGATGATAATGATGCTCCGGTTGAAGATGCAACCGTTGTATTTAGGGTAAACCAAGGCTCAGGTGTAGTTGGTTCAGGTACAGATACTCAAGGCCGCGCTGTAGCTATCAACAGTGACGAAAATGGGCTGGCCAGCACTCGTTTTAAACTGGGTGCCAGAACCGGTGTTAATAACCATAAAGTAACGGCTGCCGTTGTTGGGTATGTCAGTCAGGTTCAATTCAGTGCCTCAGCCAATGGTCAAATTGGCAATAAATTAAGTGTTAATTCTGGCAACAATCAAAGAGGTGGGGTAGGTCAAGTTTTGCCTGAAACGTTTGTCGTTGTGGTAACCGATGCTGGCGCAAATGTTGTGCCTAACGCCCGAGTCAAATTTGAAGTTAAAGTTGGTGATGGCAGCTTTAGCAATGATGAAACCATCATTGCTAAAACAACAGACTCAGATGGCAGAGCATCCGCTTCATTTAAATTAGGAAAATTAACAGGCATAGATGCACAGCGTGTATTAGCGACTTTGATTGATGCACCTACCGGCCAAACTATTACCGCGGGTTTTAGTGCCACTGCTTTTGTACCTGCAGATCCTGGGTCGACAACTATTAGTGGTGTGGTGCTGGATAATCAAGAAAAACCGATTCCGGGAGTCACTGTTAGAGTAGAAGGTAGCACTCGGGAAGCCAAAGCCGATGAATCTGGGCAATTTAAAATTACCGAAGCTCCAGTGGGCCCAGTTCATTTAATTGCAGATGGCTCAACCGCTGAGGTTGAAGGCGAGTTTCCTTCGCTGAGCTATAACTTAGTAACAGTATCAGGTGTCGATAACCCGCTATCTGCTCCTATCTACATGGTTAAACTCAATACTGACAATGCAGTATACGCTGGGCCAGAAGATGCAGTGCTTGAGTTAGATGCATATCCGGGCTTTAAATTGGAAATTGCAAAAGATTCAGTCACCTTTCCGGATGGAGCAAGAGAAGGCTTTATTTCAGTCACGCCGGTTAATTCAGGCACTGTGCCTATGGCACCGCCTAATGGTATGCAACCTCAATTTATTGTCACCATTCAACCTACGGGGACTAAATTTGACCCTCCAGCGCGTTTAACCTTGCCTAATGTTGATGCGCATGAACCCGGTGCGCAAGTTGAAATGTATTCATTTGATCATGATTTGGAAGAATTTGTTGCCATAGGGTTAGGCTCGGTTAGCGAAGATGGCACTTTGGTTGTCTCTAATCCGGGGGTTGGGGTAATTAAAGCAGGTTGGCATTGTGGCTCACAACCGGGCGGTCAAAGCTGTGCGCATAATTGCCCTATTTGTCAGGACTGTGATGGAGACTGTAATTGTGTGCCAGCCGGTGGCGATCCCAGATTAGCCAGCATGAATGAAACAGGTGATTGTAAAAAGCCAGAGTGTCAGGATGGCAGCGCTGTACAAGTAAACGATGATTCAGATGCACCAGCAGATGAAGAAAAAGGCGATTGTAAATCAATTCAATGTGTTGATGGTACGCCAACCGAAATGGCAGATGAAGGCGACGAAACTAAATGTACTACCTGTGGCCCAGATGGCCCAGAGCCTAAACCAGATGGTCATGTGCCAGATGATGATAAATGCATTATTTGTAAAGACGGTAAAGAAACTAAAAAACCTGACAATGAATTAGGCGGCACCACAGTTGCTTTTAACGGCGTTAAAAACTTTATCTCAGACGTTAACCTAGTTTTAGATTTCTTAGGTGCAGATAAAAAAATACCTGAAGTATCACTTGAGTTAAGTAACAGCAAAAAAGAAGTTTGCTGCACTCAGAAAAATGGCGCGATGACGCTGGAAGAAAAAGATGCAGGTTCGGTTGTGTTCCCAAGCTGGGATTATGCATGGACGCCTACTATTCCGCCGTGGTCGGGTGATTACACCTTTAAGGTTTTTGGTAAAAAAATAGGAGTGACTTATGGCATTCGATTTACCGTGAGTTTTGGCGGTAAATTTACTATTAGCCGAACAAAACGAGAGTGTCAGGAAGATAATTGTTGGGGTGGTGACGTAACAGGTGAAATGGGCGTTGGTGGTGGTCCGTTTGGTAGTGTGCCAAACCCTGCGTCTTACGGTACTGAGTGTGGCCCAGATAACGACCCCAGACCTTGTGATTTAATTAGAATACAAGGCACTTTAAAAACTGGCATTAATATTCAAGCGGGTGTCGATTGCGAAAAAGTATCCGGCAAAATTGGCCACAATGGGGTCACGCTTAATGCTGAAGTTATTGTTGCAGAAGGCTCTTGGGTTGAAATTGGGGCGTCAGAGTCTTGGGTATTAGTGAATTCGGCTGACATTACGTTAATTAATATTCCGTTGCCAAATTAAGGAGAAAGTTGTGGGTAAAATATTGAGTGTGATTTTAATATGGAGCTTTTTTGTAAACCAAGGGCTTGCTCAGCAAGCTCTGTGGGCAAGCCCGACTTATCCAGCAAGCGAGCCTAAACCGTTTGAAGTCACTATACAAACTCAATACGAGTATCAACTATGGGTGCCTAAAAGAACACCACAAAAACTGCGCTTATTGCAGAAAAAATATGCGTCGTTAACGACACCTGAAGAAGCGCTTGTATCTCGCTTTTCGGCCATTAGTTCGCTTAATTACCCTTGGTGGTTAAGTACCTGGCAAGATAGCTCAAAACAATTGGCTCTGAATTTTTATCAAAAAAAAGGGCTGGATCAAAATTACTGGTTAGACACTTGGAAAAAGCAGTTTGTCGGCAGAAGCATTAAATTGAAATATAAAGTGAAATATCAAAATTACATTATTTTTACTTATAACGTCTCAGCACCCAGTGGTAAAGAGAGCTTTTTAGACGTGCCTATTGTATTTAATCAGCAGCAACAACAATGGTTAGTGAGTTTAGACTTACGCAAAAGCCCGTTATTACGTTTGAGTCCATGGGTGTCGGGTTTAGATACGGAGACAGTGAGATATGAATAGTTTAAGAAAGCAATGGTTAATAGCTATGCTCTTGTTTGCTACTGGCATCTCGTCTTTAGCGGAAGCGAAAACGCATATTGCTTATCAAGACCAAGGTGAACAAGCATTTACTTTGGTACAAAAATATAAATTGCATCAGCAAAAATATCAGGATGTAGTGATTGAAAACTTTGTTCCGGCAGCAAGAGATGTCAATAATGGTGCAGACCAGCAAGTAGTGCGGTTTTTATCGGCCATTGTAAAAGATGACTTTGCTTGGTGGAAGAGCACTTGGACACAAGAGACGCTAAATGACTGGGATCAAAAGCTGGTTTTAAATAAAGATAAACGTTTATTTAATTACTGGAAAGCCAGAGTTAATCACCAAACCAAAGTTCAATTGGTTGATTTTATTGTATTTAAACAAACCGTGTTGGTTGGATTTAATTTGCTTAACCAGCAAAGGGAATATCACTTATTAGCTTTAGTATTAGAAGACAGCCGCTGGCGTTTAGATCAAAATTTTATGCAGTCAGATTTGTATCGTCAGATTAAACAGAGCGTTTATTGATTATGGCAAAGGTAGTTAAAAAAGATGATCAACAGCTTATTTTAACCTCTTATCCCAAGTGTATTGTGGGGGTGGTTTTTATATTTTTAGCCATTTTTTGGGGCGCTGCGTTAACCAGTGAACAAGCCATAGCCATCGATTTTTATTTGATTTTTAATGGGGTTGCTTTGGTGGTTTTAGCTGTGCAAAAACATAAGTTAAGTCGGTTTGATAAAAAAAGCAAAATGGTTTGTTTGATTAGTAAAAGCATACTCGGGAAAAAAGAGCAGTGGTATCCGTTAGTGGATATTGATGCGGTTGATATGAATTATGGCCGAGGGCAATTTGCCAAAGGCGGTAGCGTAAATTTAGTTATCAATAGTAAGTTAATTAACATTATTGATTCAGATATATGTGTAGGAAATCGTGAGCGTAATATCAGATTAAAAGACGAAGTAGCGAATTGGTTGTGAGGTTAGCTGTCTGAAATTTGGCATACGCTTTAATACAGTTAAAACACGGTATAGAGCGATGAAAAATTTTATCAAAGTCAGAATTTATTCATTAGCAATGTATGCTTTTTTTGTTGCTACTTTTAATATTTCAGCGGCTGGGCTGGATGAAAACTGTGTTGTTAATATTTTAAACCGCACGATCCAAGTTGCGCCTAATGGGGGCTGGTCGCTGCCGAATGTGCCATCTAATCAAGGCGCGGTTAGAGCAAGGGCAACCTGTATTGATGAAAACGGTGCAACGGTTTCTGGCCAGTCAGGATATTTTAACTTAATTACCAACGGTATTACGCCGGTGGGCGATATATTTTTCGCAGAGCAAGAGCCTGTTCCGAGTGCTATTCAATTTACCGCAACCAGCCAAATTAGTTTAACAACGCTAAATCAAAATTATCAATTAAATGTTACAGCGGTTTATCCTGATGGCTTAATGGATGATGTTACAACGGCCTTGTCTGGCACCAATTATACCAGTTCAAATCCAGCTAAAGTGAGTGTCAGCGCTAATGGTTTATTAACCGCATTAGGCAGCGGAAACTCATTAATTACCGCTAATAAAGATGGGGTTGTTGCCACCCGGTTGATTAAAGTGAGCTTTACCGGTGATCAAGACGGCGATGGTTTACCAGATGATTATGAAACCGATAATGGACTAGATCCAACTGATCCGGCAGATGCATTTGAAGATAAAGATAATGATGGATTAAGTGCGCTAGATGAATATTTAGCGGGCACAGATTTAAATAACTCAGATACAGATGATGACGGCATTGATGACTTTGAAGAATTAAATGAAGGTGAAGATGGTTTTATTACCAACCCGCTGTTAAGTGATTCTGATGCTGATGGGTTACCTGATTTGTTAGAACTAACCGTAGGTTCATCGCCAATTGATGGGTCGGATGCAAATTATGAAGATGCAATCACTTCGATTACTGTGCAGCCGAGCAATGTATTAATGACATTTAATGGGATTGATAGTGAGGTAAGCACTCAACTCACAGTGACTGCTAATTTACTAGGCGGCGAACAGCTAAACGTAACTGCAAAATCTAACGGCACCAGTTATTCATCAAGTGATTTAACAGTGGTGAGCTTTGGTTTAAACGACGGTGAAATTTTTGGTGGTGAAGAAGGCCAAAGTACAGTAACCGTTTCTTTATTCGATTTATCAGTTGAAGTGCCGGTGGTAGTTGAGAGTTTTCAACCAGAAGGGATATCGTCACTTCAATTTACCGGCATAGGGAAAGATACCGATGTGCAAGGCGATTATGTTTATATTGCCGCGACAACAGGCGGATTGCATATTGTTGATGCGAGCACTAAAGCTTCTCCAGAAATTATTTCAACACTGGCTACCTCTGGTGCTGCAAATGATGTAAAAGTGGTTGGCACAATTGCTTATGTTGCGGTTGGTAATGCTGGGCTGGATATTGTGGATGTGAGTAACCCTGCAGAGCCTCAGTTATTATCTAATATGCAAACATCCGGCACTGCGGTTGATTTAGCTGTACAAAACGACACTGTATTTGTCGCGGCTAGTTCAGGCGGCCTTGATATTATTA
Source organism: Catenovulum adriaticum (assembly GCF_026725475.1). Classification (NCBI taxonomy): domain Bacteria; kingdom Pseudomonadati; phylum Pseudomonadota; class Gammaproteobacteria; order Alteromonadales; family Alteromonadaceae; genus Catenovulum; species Catenovulum adriaticum. The sequence continues at coordinate 3,096,887 of NZ_CP109965.1, read as the reverse complement.
GTGTGCAAAATAGTGCCGAGCCAGTTTTGTTATCTAAATTAGACACGCTGGGTACTATTATTGGTGTGGATGTACAAAATGATAAAGCGGTGGTGGCGACCTCTTCATCGGTCATTGTGATTGACACTTCCGATATTTTATCTCCGATGCGCTTAGGCAGTATTAATATTGGGAATATTCGAGCTGTGGTAATGGATGGTGATTATGCTTATGTTGCCTGTTATACCTGCGGTTATAAAATTTTAAATATCTCGAACCCACAACAGCCAATGATTATTGGCGGTGATACTCGCTTTTATCCATCAGATGTTGAGCTGACCAATGGCTTTGCTTTTTTTAGTGACATTTTATTTGTAAATGCCGTACCTTTTGTCAATATAGCTAATCCAGAAGACTCTATTTTTCAAGGTGTTATAGATATTCGCCAGTTTGGTGACAGAGATGCAGTTGGGCTGTCACTAGATGCTGGGTTTGTTTATTCGACAGGCTCAAACCGCTTGTATATTTCTCAGTACCGGATTTTAAACGATACTCAGGGTTTAGCACCAAGCGTAAATATTATTGATCCTTTAGATGGCGATGTTGTGGTTGAATCAAGCCGAGTTATTGTTAGAGCTGAAGCCACAGATGATATAGCCGTTGCCGCGGTTAATTTTTCTGTTAACGGGGAGCTGATTTTTACCGATACAACCCGCCCTTATGAAGTGCCTATTATTGTACCTAATGATAGTGACGAGCTAAATATTTTGGTGACTGCAATCGACTTTGGTAATAACCAAGGCGATAACCTCGCTTTATTAATGATAGAGCCAGACGAAGATAACGATGGTTTAGGCGATAACGAAGAAGTTTTTACTTGGAATACCGACCCAGAAGATGCTGACTCAGACGATGATCAGGTACTAGATGGTGAAGAAATCGAGCTAGGGACTAATCCGCTCGATAACGACTCTGATGACGACGGAATTTCTGACGGAGATGAAATTGCAGCAGGCACAGATCCTTTAAATCCGGATACTACTGCCCCTATGGTGAGTTCAATTGAACCGGCAGCAGATGCAACCGAAGTTTGCGAAAACCAATCTGTTATTGTGACATTTAACGAAGCGTTATTGCGCAGTTCACTTAATTTAGCCGATATCACATTGAGCAGTGATAGTGAAGCTAGTGTTAATGGAGCAGCTAGTTTGGCTGCAGCCAATACTCAGCTTATTTTTAATCCATCTAGCTTATTAAAAGATAACAGCGACTATCAATTTAGTATCGAGAATGTAAGAGATGAAGCCGGAAACTTATTGGCAGAAGCTTTTAATTCGACATTTACTACGGGCAATTGTGTTGATTTAGACCGCCCAACTGTGATTGATATTAGCCCTATCAATGGCGCTGTTAATATTCCGGTTAATGCTCGCATTAGTGTGACTTTGAGTGAGCCTATTGACCCTTTAACCGTGACTGAAGAAAGCTTTTATGTGATAGACCAGTCAAGTAATTTACGGGTAAATGGGGTGATTGAGTTAGTGGATGACAATAGCGCTATTCAATTTACACCTAATGTACCTTTATTAGTGGGTCGTCGTCATTATGTGTATATCACAAGTGCCATTTTAGATTTATTTGAAAACCCATTGGTAGGAACCAATAGACGGTTTGATACAGCCTTTGATTTAGATGGCGATGGACCACAAATTCAATACACAGGTATTCAGGATGGCGATGACATGGTGCCTGTTAATGCCAAAATATCTGTATTATTTAATGAAGCAATAAATGCACTGTTTTTATCTGAAATTAAGATTTTAGATCAGCAAGGTGCGGAAGTTGCTGTAACGCGAGCACAAAGTGCAGACAAAAGACGCATTATTTTATCTCCACTGCAAAATTTAAATCCAGATGCCAGCTATCAGTTTATCATTGATGGGGTACAAGATTTAAGTGCAAACTTATTAGCTAACCCAGTCACCATTAACTTTTCAACTTCTGATGTATCAGATACAGAGGTTGGTAGTGTGGCCGCTTGGAGTATTCCCAGAAATAACACCTTAAATGTGGCGCTAAATCCACAGCTAACGGTCGATTTATCAGAAAAAATTGATCCAACTACAGTCAATTTTAGCAGTTTTTATTTGTACGATACTCAAACTCGATTGCGAGTAGCGGGTCAAATTCAAGTATCTGATGATGCAATGCGTCTTGAATATGTGCCAGATGACCCACTCAAAACGAATCGTCGTTATTATTTATATGTCGGCTACTCACCTTATTTAACAGACTTAGCTGGCAATTTTGTTGCGCAAAATCAATTCAGATATTTTTCAACCGGCATTCAGGCGATGGTTGATGATAGCGCGCAGGCTGTCAGCGCGACTAATATTAATAATGGCAATACCGATGTGCCTATTAACGGCCAAATAGAGCTGGTTTTTGCTCAAGAGTTAGGCGGGCAATGTGATACTGGCTCAGCGGTTAGTTTAACTGCAGGTGAAACTCAAATAGAGCTGACTACAAGTTTAGATAATAGCCGTACTGTTTTAACTATCAATACGGTTGAGAGCCTTGAAGCGGCGACTGAATATCAATTACAAGTGAATGGTTTATGTGATTTTTCGGGAAATGAGTTAACTGATTATTCACTGAGTTTTACCACAACTTCAGATGAAGAAGCGGATACCACAGCACCTACTTTGCAAAGTATTACACCTGAACATACCGCTAATGATATTTCGGTTAGCACTCAAGTTGTAATGACATTTGATGAAGCCATTGATAAACGAGCGAAACCGCTTGTTAAAGGTGGTGGCATAACCGTACCTGGCACTTATGTTGTTGATGGTAGCAGTATTACTTTTACCCCAGATATTGAGCTGCTTGGCAATACCCGATATACAGTTGAGCTACATTATAATGCGGCTGATTTAGCAGGTAATACTCGTTGGTTAAGCACCCGATATTTTGAAACTCAGTCAACCGAAGATACCCAGCAACCGAATATTTTAGCCATTTCGCCAGCGGCTGATTCTACCGATGTGAGTCCGGTGCAAACTATAGTGGTTAGTTTTGATGAACCGATGAATTTAAGTACATTGGTTGCCAGCAATATCGCTTTATACAGCAATGGCAATGTAATTAACCCAACCATTAGCCGCTCTGCTGATGGTCGGGAAATATCTTTATCTACTACTATGCCAAATGCTTCTATTATTAGCTTAGTCATGACAGATGCTGTTACTGACTTATCGGGGAATAGCATGACACCATTTGTAGTTTCGTTTACTACAGGTGTGCTGGATACAGATGACACTCGACCACAAATAGTGGGACAAATTCCTGCTAACGGTTCATCTAATTGGTCAGCATTAAATGAAGTTTATTTTTACACCAATGAAGCGGTAGATGAAGCCAGCTTAGCGCAAGCTTTCCATTTGGCTGAAAATGGTATTTTAGCTGATGTAGAGATTGAAGTTTTAGGCGACGGCAGAATCATTAAAGTTAGTAAAGACGATGATTTTATCGCAGGTGGATTGATTCAGGTTTATTGGGATAATAACGCACTTGATTTAGCCGGTAATCAACTGCATGCTTACAATGGTTACTTTAATATGGCAGATCCTAATGATGGCATAGGCTCTAGAGCCAGAATTAATGCTTATTTCCCTAATTCAGGCACTCAAGGTGTGCCGCTTAATCCGCTATTGATGGCGCAATTTAATGAACCTTTAGATGCTGCATCTCTAACAGATGAAAGAATTACTTTAACTGATACCACCACCAATACTTCTATTGGGGTTAGTTATGAGTTAGATGAATCAGGACAAATTATTTTAGTCACTCCAAATGTGAATTTAGAAGCCGACCATCAATATTACTTATGGTTCTCAGTTAGTATTTTAGATGATGACGGAGATAATTTAGCGGGTAATTATGCAACTTATTTTTATACCAGAGAAGCCTCTGTTGTGGATGATCGCCAGCCTGGCGTGCTTAGCTTTACCCCTCCTCTAGATCAAACCCAAGTAGGCGTTAATACTTTGTTTGCTCTCAGTTTAGATGAGCAAATTAACCCTCTTTCATTTAAACAAGAAGGTGCTATAAATGTTCAATTTGAAACAGGCAATACTCGGGTTAAATATAATAAATTAGCCCCGTTAGCAGCATTGAGTGAAGTAGTTGAAAATGCGCCTGAGATGAAAGATTTAGCAGGCCTGTCAATTGTTGAAACCAGCACCACATTTACTACTGGCGCAGGCCCAGATTTAACTCGACCAACCGTGATTGACACTGCTATTAGTAATAATCAGCAAAATATTGCGTTGAATCCTACCCTTGAATGGATCTTTAGCGAAGCGATTGATCCTGTTAGTTTAAACAGCGCAGGGGTTTACCTGTACGATAACTTTGATCGCAAAACCATTGGCAGTTCATTTGAGTTATCAAGTGATGGTAAAAAACTTACCTTAATGTCCGATCAAGCCTTATTGATTGGTCGTCAATATTACCAGTATGTATATGGGCTTAGAGACTTAAGTGGGAATTTGCTTGGCAATCACTCCCGTTATTTCAGTACAGGTTTTGCTGAAGATTCAACCCCACCACAAGTGACAGATTCAACCGTATATACAGGCTTAACCGGAGTGCCTATTAATCCTAAACTCAATTTACGGTTTGATGAGCAAGTCAATCCGTTTGACCCTGAGAATGTCAGTTTAACGGATGCATCTGGTGATTCAGTTGAAGTGAATATCAGCTTAAGTCGAAACCGCACTTTATTAACCATAGTGCCAAAACAATTATTACTGGCTGAAACTAACTATAGATTAGAAGTGAGCGGTATAACTGATATTAGCGGCAACGAGCAAGCCAGTCAGTTTGTTGCTGAATTTAGCACAGGTTTAACCGCAGATTTAATTAGTACAGGGGTTGATGCTTGGAGCCTTGCTAATAACAATACCAGCAATGTGCCCACTAACGCTTGGCTACAAGTTAATTTTGTAGAGCCGGTAGACCCAAGTACCATTGATAGCAGCACTTTTTATGTGCAAGATAATACAGCAAATGCCAGAGTGGCTGGCAGCTGGATTGTAGCTGACGATCGCATGAGTTTACGTTTTATACCTGACGATAACTTGTTGGAAAACCACGTGCATTATATTTATTTAGGTTATTCACCTTATTTAACCGACTGGGCGGGCAATCGTTTAGCGGCCAATCAATTCCGTTACTTTACAACGGGTAGTGAGCAAGATACTAGTGCACCAACTATCACTCAAACCAGTTTAGCAACAGATGATCAGGACGTGCCTGTGAATCCACAAATTGTGATTATGTTAGACGAACCGATTAACAATACCTGCAACTTAAATGCAGCGGTTAGTTTATCTTCGGCAAGTGCAGAGGTACCTATTTCGGTTAGTTTATCGGATGCAAACAATACCCGCAGAAACTTGGTGGTAACGACGCAACAAAATCTGGCAATAGATACAGAATACACCTTAGCATTTACCGGGCTGTGTGATTATGCAGGTAATATGTTAAGCCAAGATGTGGTGAGTTTTACAACCTCAAGTTCAGATACAGAAGATACTCAAGCGCCAAGCCTAGTTAGTATTTCACCTGCGCATAGGGCAACTGAAGTTGCAGTCGATTTAAATGAAATTATCATTACGTACAGTGAAACAGTTAATGAACTCGCAGCGCCACCTATTGTTGGAGCCGGAATTACCGTACCGGGTGAATATAGTGTAAATGGAAACTTGGTCACTTTTACGCCAAGCATTCAATTGCAAGGAAACACTCGGTATACAGTTCAACTTCATTATAATGCAACTGACTTAGCCGGTAATGTTAATTGGCTGGGTACTCGTTATTTTGATACCCAAGATGCAACGGATATTGATCCACCCAGTGTATTAGCGGTTTCTCCTGCCGCAGACTCAACCGATGTGAGTCCAAACTCAACCATAGTGGTGAGCTTTGATGAAGCAATGAACCCAAGCTCATTAACAAGCAGTAATGTAGCCCTATTTCATAATGGAGCTGTCATTAATCCCAATATTTTCAAATCGGCCGATGGCCAACAAATGACCTTATCCGCTGCTTTACCAGCTAATGCGTTAATTAGTTTAGTATTAACGGATGGCGTAACTGATTTGTCCAGTAACTCAATTACACCGTTTGTGAGTTCATTTACTACAGGTGCAAGCAATAATGATGTTGCCCGCCCTAGGATAAATGCACAAGTGCCAGTTAATGGTTCTCGTGACTGGATAGGCTTAAATGAAATTACTTTTTATGCGTCTGAACCCATTGCCGAATCTAGCTTAGAAAATGGATTAATAGTGGCCGAAAATGGGGTAGCAGTTGAAGTTGATTTAAGCTTAAAAGGCGATGGCCGTACTTTAATAGTCAGCAAAGCGGATGGTTTTGCTGAAGCCGCTCGAGTCGATTTTTATTTTAATAGCTCAGTTACAGATACGGCTGGTAATGCCCTGCATGCGTATAACGGCTACTTGTTAACCGCACAAAGTAGCGATGGCGATGGTGTTCGCCCCCGAATTACCGCTTATTACCCTAACAGCGGTACCAGAGGACTACCTTTAAAACCTATTTTAACAGCATCGGTTAACGAACCTATTGATGAAAGCTCATTAACGTCTGAAACTGTGATTTTATATGACACCACCAATGCTAGTGCGGTATTGGATACCACCATTAGCTTAGATAGCACAGGTACGATTATACAAGTTGTGCCAACTGAAAATTTAGTGACAGATAATCAATACTATTTATGGTTCTCAGCCAGTATTTTAGACACCGATGGTGATCAATTAGCAAGCAATTATGCTACGTATTTTTATACTGATGAAAATTCAGCTGCTGATGACAGATCGCCTGAAATCATCGCCATGAGCCCTCCAAGTGGAGAGGTTGATGTGGGTATAAATGCGCTATTTTCAGCTCGGTTTGATGAAGCAATCAATCCATTATTATTCGACATTGCGACCAATCAAAAAGTGGGAGTGCAATTTAGCGAGAATAACCAAGTGATTAAATATAATCATTTATTAAGCTTGCCGGCTTCAAGCGAAATAACAGAAACTTTGACTGGGCTCACTGATTTAGCGGGTAACCTAGTGGCAGATAGTTCATCCACCTTTACAACTTTGGATGGTCCTGATTTTGTTCGTCCAACGCTAGTTGATGTTGCTTATGCAAATAATCAACAAAATGTGCCACTTTCTCCTGTGATTGAGTGGGTATTTAGTGAACCCATTGATCCAGTTAGTGTGACAGATTCAGGCGTTTATTTTTATAACAGTATCACTGCTGAAACGATAGCCTCAAGCTGGACCTTGTCTGATGATGGAAAACGCTTAACACTGATAGCAGATGAGCTGCTTGAAGAATCAACCCAGTATTATGTTTATGCTTATTATATGCGTGATTTAAGTGGTAATTTATTAGGTAATCACTTCCGCTATTTCACCACGGGTTTTGCAGATGATGAAACTGGCCCAGTGATTGAGCACACCAGTGTATTTGATGGCCAAACAGCGATTCCAACAAATGCTAAGTTAAATGTTAGATTTAATGAAATGCTAAGCCCAACAGCCACCGCAGACATTCGTTTAATGCGGGCAGGGGAAGTTATCAATAGCCATATTTCATTATCGCGAGCACGCACCTTGTTAACTTTAGTGCCTAAATCTTTATTAGTAGCAAATACTGAATACAGCTTAAATGTGAGTGGGGTAAAAGATATGAGTGGTAATAGCCAAGTAAATGACTTGTCTATTAGCTTTACTACAGGTGATATGCCAGATTTAGTTCAAGGTAGTGATGTTAACTGGAGTATTCCAAATGCTGCCCAAAATGTGCCATTAAACCCATTATTGGAAGTGAGTTTGAGTGAGCGGGTAGATAGCGCAACAGTGGATGCTTCCACTTTCTATTTGCAAAATACCACAACCAATACACGAGTGAGCGGTAGTTGGAGCATTTCAGCAGATGGCTTGCGCTTAACCTTTACCCCTGATGAAGCTTTAGCCGCTGAAAACAGACATTATTTATATGTAGGATACTCGCCTTATTTAACTGACTTGGCTGGCAATAGAGTGGCGCAAAACCGATTCCACTATTTTGATACTGGCACAGCGCAAGATGCAGATTCACCAGCAGTCGCAATATCGAGTATTGCCGATAATGAGACGGATATTCCGGTTAATGCGCGTGTTGTGATTAAAATGGATGAACGTTTAAGTGATGCTTGTTTGCCTAGCCAAAACCTAGTGTTATCCAACGGTGGCAACCAAGTGAGTGCAAGCGTTGCATTGGCAAACGACAGACAAACCGTGATTTTAACGCCACAAGCTACTTTAGCGACAGATACAAGTTATGATTTAAGTATTTTAACTTTATGCGATTATGCTGGAAATGAAATCACTGCGGATGTTTTAAGCTTTACTACGTCAGTTTCGGCAGATTCAGACACAATTGCGCCTAGCTTAAGTGCTATTACACCAGAGCATAATGCGACAGATGTTGCGTTAGACTCTAATATTATAATTGAATTGGATGAAGCGATTGATTTACGTAGTATGCCGCCAATTAAAGCCGGTGGTGAGCAAGTAGCCGGCAGTTACACTCAGGCTGGCAATACAATCACTTTCACACCGGATGAAAACCTGAGTGCTGAAACTCAATACTCAATTGAGCTTTACCATAATATTCCTGATTTTGTTGGTAACACCCGTAACTTAAGTATTCGCCGTTTTACGACTGCATCGGAGTAAATGATTATGAGCATGTTAAAAAGAAGCTTATTTGTGCTGTTAACACTCGCTAGTTTTAGTTTGTTGTTTTGGTTGTATTGGCAATATCAAAACCAGCAAGATACCCAAAGGGTTAATCAAAAAATGGATATGTTAGCAGGTAAAGTTGAATTAACGCCCAAAAGCATGCCCAGCCAAGGCTCAGCTAAAAAAATAACGGCTGCACCAGAGCAAAATAATCAAAACGTAACTCAAGTTCCAGTCACTGAAACGGCCATGTTTAAACGCTTAGCACCTAAACAGGCATCCAAAATAGAGTTGACCGAATCAGAGAAAAGCGCACTGGAAGAGCAGGCTAGCGCTAAGCAACAGCAAATAAACCAGCTGATTGTTGAACTGGATAAAAGTTTAAATAATCCGTCTCAAAAGGCTGAAATTCAGCAAAAAATAAATAGCCTATTAAAAGAGTATAACCAGTTGATTTTACCGGTAGCTTTAACCGCAATGGCTGAAAATAATGCACTTAAAACGCCAAAAAGCTAATTGCTTTATTATGGCTGGGCTACTCATATTCGCTCAGTTTTTTTATGTAAGCTATAGCGCTGCCAGTGAAGCCAAACTCATTCCAAATGAAGCCGAATACTCAGCTTTTTTATTAAATGGTTGGCGAGCTGAGCGGCCAAATGTATTGGTTTTTAAAGACCCATTTTGTCCATACTGTATAAAAGCAATTCCTAAACTCAAGCAATTAACCGGTTATAATGTGTACGTTTTTTGGGCGCCTATTTTAGGTAACAGCAGCCAAAATCGAGTGGACGAAATATTTAATTGTGAAAGGTTTGCCAGCCAAATCGTTTTATCGGCAGTGCAGCAACGTCAGTCACCTGAATGCATAAAGCCTCAGCCAGCATTAAAGCAGTTTCAGCGCCAGCTCAATGATAAAATAGTTAGTAACTATAAAATTAATGCTGTACCTGGGTTTTATATCCAAGGGAAAAATGTATCTTTAAATACCTTGCTCAGCATGCAAAATAAACGGCCTATGATTAACGGCGTTAATATTCGCTGGGAAAAATTTAAGTTAATGAAACATGCTAATTTTTACGATGCTAAAAATTTAGTTATGTTTATTCCAAGTGCAAAAGCGCAAGCTATTTCGCAGCTCATAAATCAATACCAACCTGAATATTTATTTTTAGACAATCAACTCATTGAGCAAAATGAAGACTTATTACCTTGCTCAGCTGAAGATGTGGATTGCTTAGCCGTTAAAAAAGCGGAATATAAAAACAAGTCAGCCGAATTTAAATTATTAATGGGCCGTTCTATATTAAGTGATCAAGCTGCCATCTTTAATATGTCAGGCAAGCAAATACAGTGAAAATATTCACTAGCCAACAAAACTAGATTCAAAATTACCTCGTAAATCAGTTACACTAAAGGCAATTTGCAATTAGAGCGAACTGGACATGTCGGATAATTCAGAAAACACAACTCATTTTGGTTACCAAACCGTAGATAAAGCAGAAAAAGTTGGTAAAGTAGCCGAAGTTTTTCATTCTGTCGCAGCTAAATATGATCTCATGAACGACTTAATGTCGATGGGGATTCATCGTGTTTGGAAGCGTCATACAATCGCTTGTGCAGGTGCACGTCCTGGCAATCAAATTTTAGATTTAGCGGGTGGCACAGGGGATTTAACTGCTAAATTTTCACGTATCGTCGGCGAGCAAGGCAAAGTTGTTTTGGCCGATATTAACGATTCAATGCTTAAAGTAGGTCGTGATAAATTGCGCGACTTGGGCATAGTCGGTAATGTTGAATATGTACAGGCCAATGCCGAAGCGCTACCGTTTGCTGACAACAGTTTTGATGTGGTCACCATTGCATTTGGTTTGCGTAATGTCACAGATAAAGACAAGGCATTGGCGTCGATTTATCGAGTGTTAAAGCCGGGTGGGCGCTTATTAGTATTAGAGTTTTCAAAGCCTACGACAGAAGGCTTAAGTAAGTTATACGACTGGTACTCATTTAATTTATTACCCACCATGGGCAAAATTATTACTAATGATGCTGACAGCTACCAATACTTGGCTGAATCTATCCGTATGCATCCAGACCAAGATACCCTGCAAAGCATGATGGAAGGGGTTGGTTTTGAAGAAGTCAGCTATCAAAACTTAACGGGCGGCATTGTCGCGTTGCACAAAGGATATAAGTTTTAATGCCAACAGCCAGTTTAATCAGTGGATTTATTGAGCACAGCGCTAATTATTGGCTTAAAACCAGTGGTCATTATAAAAGCGCACCTAAAAAGTTAATTGGCAAAATAGTGGTTGTTGAGTTAACTGATTTATCGCTTGTATTGGTAATGCAAATTAATCAGCAAGGTTTACTCAATGTGTATTCGCCTCTAGAAGGCAATGCTGATTGTGCGATTAAAACCACGTTAATCGGTTTGCAAAAGTTGCAACAGCCGGCGCAAATTACCGCTCTGATTAAAGCTGGTGAAGTTGATATAGACGGTGATGTGCAGCTCGCTCAGCAATTTTCTGATTGGCTTAAAGCCAGCCTAGTTTACTGGCAAGATATTTTAGCCAGTGTAACTGGTGATATTGGCGCGCATCAAATAACGGATATCGCTCAGCAAGCACAAAGCTTAGCTTTACAAAAAACGGATGATGCTAAAAGAGCATTCAGCCATATTGTTTGGGATGAAAAGCGCCTTGCGCCTCATCCAATAGAGTTTGCGGATTTTTCCAAACAAGTATTAACGGTCAGGCAGCAAACTGATAGGTTAGCCGCTAGAATTCAACAACTTTCCCAACAAATAGAAGCAGAATCGTGAGCATTTGGCGTTTTTATATCATTTTACGAACTTTATTAACTTACGGTTTAGATGAATTAATACCTGAGCGTTTTCAAAAATGGCATTTTAAACTGGCCCGACGTTTAATTTTTTGGTTACGCAATCGTTATCCTAATGATCCGGTTGAAGTGAGACTGCGCTTAGCTTTGCAATCATTAGGTCCGGTTTTTGTTAAATTTGGCCAAATGTTATCGACACGCCGCGATTTATTGCCATTAGAAATATCTCAAGAACTCAGATTATTGCAGGATAAAGTTAATCCTTTTGATGGTGAGCAAGCCAGACAACTGATTGAAAAAGCGTGGAAAGTTGATTCGTTAGATGAATACTTAAGTTATTTTGAAGTTGAACCACTCGCCTCGGCATCTATTGCACAAGTACACGCCGCGCAGCTTAAAGATGATTCAGGCTTTAGCCATAAAGACATTGTTATTAAAGTGATTCGCCCCGGCATTACCGAAACCATGCGCGCCGACGTTGAATTAATGAAAACCATGGCTCGCGTTTTGGCTAAATTATTACCTGACGGCAAACGTTTACGCCCTATTGAAGTGGTAAAAGAGTATCAAAAAACTTTATTTGATGAACTTGATTTGATGCGCGAAGCAGCCAATACCATCCAATTAAAACGCAATTTCTCAGACTCAAAATCTTTATATGTACCCGCCGTTCATTCAGACTTATGCCGCAATAATGTGATGGTGATGGAGCGCATTTATGGTATTCCAGTTGGTGATATTGAAGCTTTAGAAGCTCAAAATACCAATATGAAACTGCTGGCAGAGCGGGGCGTTGAAATATTTTTTACCCAAGTATTTAGAGACAGCTTTTTTCATGCCGACATGCACCCAGGGAACATTTTTGTTTCAACAGAAAACCCAGATGATCCTATGTATATAGGTATAGATTGCGGTATTGTTGGCACGCTCAATAAAAATGATAAACGCTACTTAGCTGATAATTTTATTGCTTTTTTTAATCGTGATTATCGCAAAGTCGCAGAGCTACATGTTGATTCCGGCTGGGTGCCAAGAGACACCAATGTGGAAGATTTTGAATTTGCGATTAGAACCGTTTGCGAGCCTATATTTGAAAAACCATTAGCTGAAATATCATTTGGCCATGTACTGTTAAATTTATTTAATACTGCGCGTCGTTTTCAAATGGAAGTTCAGCCACAGTTGGTACTGCTGCAAAAAACTTTACTTTATATTGAAGGCTTAGGCCGACAATTGTACCCACAATTAGATTTATGGAAAACCGCTAAACCTTTTTTAGAAAACTGGGTAAAACAGCAAGTGGGTTTACCAGCTATTTTTAATGCGGTTAAAGAAAACGCGCCTTTTTGGGGTGAAAAATTACCTGAAATTCCAGATCTAGTTTACGATGCATTAAAAAATCAAAAAGCTCAACAAGCGCAGCAACAAGCGTTACTTAAGCTACTCGAACAAAGACAAAAGCAGCAAAACAAACTATTGCCACAAATCGGCCACATTGCCGCGATTTCAGCCGTGCTTATTTATTGTCTTAAAGATAATTGGCATTTAAGTTTAGCGTTATTAGCAGCCGCAGTTATTTGTTGGGCAATGAGTAAACGAAAATAATGAGCTAGAGTTTGTCACTAAGAAAACCCTAAATGGGCATGACAAATAATCAAATAAATTTTAAGAGACTAACATGACAATTCATAGCATGACGGCATTTGCACGCCGTGAAAAAAAATCAGAATGGGGTACATTCACTTGGGAAATTCGCTCAGTTAATCAAAGATACCTTGAAACTTATTTCCGTTTACCAGAGCAATTTAGAGCACTTGAACCCGTGCTTAGAGAAAAAGCTCGTAAATCAATGCAGCGCGGTAAGTTAGAAATTAATTTGCGGATAACAGATACAGATAAAGCCGTTGGTAGCTTATCATTAAATCAAAATTTGGTTGAGCAGCTATGCCAACATGCGCAGCAAATACAAAAACAATTGCCAGACTCACAAATTAATCCAGTTGATATCATGCGCTGGCCGGGTGTAATGCAGGCTCAAGAGCAAGATATGGATGCCCAACATGCAGAGTTATTAGCTGAGTTTGATCTAACCATTGTCGACTTTTTAGCAGCAAGAGCCAGCGAAGGCGAAAACTTAAAAGCGATGATAGAGCAAAGACTAAGCGCGATTTCAGCACAAGTTGATATAGTACGCAGTGAAATGCCAGAAGTTTTAAAATGGCAGCGCGAGCGCATTGAAACTAAACTAGCAGATTTCAAAGAGCAAGTAGACGAAGCCCGAATTGAGCAAGAGCTTATTATGCTAGCACAACGTGTTGATGTAGCCGAGGAGCTAGACAGGTTAGAGTCGCACATTAAAGAAACCGGCCAAAAAATTCTTAAAAAAGGTGGCGCCTGCGGCCGACGCTTAGATTTTATGATGCAAGAATTCAACCGCGAAGCCAACACTCTAGCCTCTAAATCAATCAATACCACAGTCACCAATGCAGCGGTAGATGTAAAAGTATTAATTGAGCAGATGAGAGAGCAGATCCAGAATATAGAATAGTGTTTCCGGGTAGAAAGTTACCCATCCAAGAATGTCTTAAAAGCTCGGTATTACCTTGTGGAGAGCATTGTAAATACAGGGCTTTTTTATTTTTCCGTCCAAATCGGTTTGCAGGTGTCCGTTACCAACTACCTGTTTAGTGGTGAGTAGAATGGTGGGCAGACTCCTCATTTTGGCTCAATAAGCATTTTGCGTCCGTAAACAGGACTCACCTTATTGGATGATCCGCTACACTACAGCCAAAGGAAGACTGGAAGCAACGTAAGCGTCCGGTGAAACCCATCTAAATGCCGATTAACCAATTGCATGACTCACTTCTTTTCTATAACAGGAGTGAGTCATGCAAGCTAACTGAACACAACAATGGCAAGGATCGTTTCGACCGAGCTTTATTATTAACCCTTATTATTGTTGTAGAAAAAGCGCGGCATTTTCTTTTTTACGCTGATCCAGTGTTTTAGTAATCGCAGCTACTGTTGTTTTACTGATCCCTTGCTGCTGTGCAAAATAAGTAAATTGACAGATTGCTTCTGTCACTTCATCAATGACTAGTCTTGCATCATGCCAACTCCCATAGCCAGCACTTGCTGCCAGCTTTTGCATTACTTTGAGTGGCGGCGCTTTTCCATACCCTGCATATGCTGTTGCATGCTCATTAAAGGGATGGGGGCTAAATGTGACATCGTAAAAGGGCGCGGGCTGCCACTGGCCATCGTCCGCTTGCAAAAACGCCCAGTTTTTACTGTGATCATCTTGGTTAGCTGCAAATAAATTAAAAATAGCACGGCGAAACTGAAGTTGCCCTGCCGCAGGAGACTTACACAACTGACGACTGGCTTTAATAAGGTCACTATAGTCTAAACTAGGAGTACGAAAGTCGGCATCTAATAAGCCACAGGCACTATGCATATGTAAACGCCCTGTATGATGTTCGCTATCGGCTTTATCTGCCCGTAATCCTTGTTCTTTGGGTAAATAATCAAATCGTTTGAGCGCTAACCAGGCAGGCGCACCACTCCTTGGTGGTGCTTCAATGAGCTGCCAAATTGGCGGTTGGCATTTTGCTTGCTCAGCCATTTGTAGATACACGGCTTCACATAAACCTTCTTCATGACCTAGTGCCAAGTTCTTCGACGTAAACTTAACTAACCATGCTTCATCCCCTGGCTGAGCAAAGATTCGACAATGCTGAGTTTCCCCAGCAGGCATATAAATCTGCGCCTTTGGTCTTGCTCCACCCGAACTACCACCGGCGACTAATGCGGCCAACACCTGTTGAGTATGCCCATCTAACTCATCGTGATTATCACCCATATAATCTGACATTGAAGCATCGAACAGCGTTTGCGCTTCTAAGCCTAAAGTTGCTAAATCAATGTCAGCGCTTGTTGTGGCAGAATATTTTCCGTTTAGGACGATAACAATCCCCATGCACAGTAAGTGCACAACCTGTACTCTAGCGGTATTGTCCACTTTAGACTTTGAACCTCGCCAAATACTTATGTTGACTGGCAGTTCACCGCAAAACATCCAGTTGCTAAAAAATAAGTGCGTCACATTCGTATAGCAGTAGGCCATATCAAATTAGCAAAGCGTACCCAACAAACTGGTAGGGCAAAGAAGAAAGAGAGCCATTGAGGGAGCTGCTTTATACTCAATCAGAACTAAGTTTCACTTTTATGCGCGTAAAAATGTAAAATAACACACTTTTATGCGCATAAAAGTGTAGGCTGAGTTATAATATAGGCTGTTAACAATCTAAATGGCGGGAAATAATAATGCAGCGTAACTTACTCAACGCCTTAATAGCATGGAAAAACCATCCTGTGCGAAAGCCATTATTGATTGATGGCGCAAGACAAACAGGTAAAACCTATCTGCTGCAAGAGTTGTTTGGGAGCACCTTTGCCAACATCCTTCGTATCGACTTCCTTGAAAATCCTGCCTACAAAGAGGCGTTCGATGGTTCACTGTCACCTGACGAGCTAATAATGAACATTGAGTTGTTAACCAATCAGGCGTTCAACCCAGAAACCGACCTGCTGATACTAGATGAAATTGGCGAATGTGAACGTGCCGTTACTTCACTTAAGTATTTTTCCGAAAAAGCACCGTCCTATTTTGTCGCTGCTAGCGGCTCGAACATTGGCTTGCTCAACACCTTCCCTGTAGGCAAGGTAGAACAATACAATTTACGACCACTGACCTTCCAAGAATTTATTTACGCATCCAACGAGCAAGCACTGATCAAAGCATTTGATAGTCAAGCAAGCACACTGGCGGTGCACACTAAATTGATGGATAAACTAACAGACTACTTTTTTACCGGTGGTATGCCGGAAGCCGTTTCTGCTTGGTATCAGTTTAAAGATTCAAGCATTTTAGATCGGGTGGAAAAAGTCACAAAAATTCATGCCGATTTAGTTGACGGTTACCGCCGCGATTTTGGCAAGTACGCGGGCAAGGTCGATGCCACACTGATTGAATCGGTATTTAATAGCATTCCAGCGCAGCTATCACTTGTGAGCGATGAGTCCGTTAAACGCTTTAAATTTAAGCACGTGTATGGGCGTAAATCTCGCTATGGCGATTTTGAAACCGCGATCCATTGGCTCAACTGCTGCCGCTTAGCTTTGCCAAACTACCCTGTTGAAGGGTTGCCGAAATCTCCGCTGGCGGCCTATAAAAAAGAAAATATGGTTAAACTGTTTCTGTTTGATGTGGGCCTGCTCAATCATATGCTGGGCAGTAGTTATAAAGAGATTAAGCAACAAAACTATGAGTACAAAGGCTATGTGGCTGAAAACTTTGTACAACAAGAGCTCACTGCTATTGGCGTTGACCCAAGTTATTCATGGAATGACGCCCGCGCCGAAATCGAATTTATTTTGGCAACCGATGAAGGCGATATCGTCCCTGTTGAAGTCAAAAGTGGTAAACGTACAAGAGCTAAATCATTGGCATCCTACGTTGAAAAATGTGCACCCAGTAAAACCTTTAAGCTAACTGGCACACAAGGCTCATCAGCGTTAGAACAAACCAATATCGTGATGCCCTTGTATTTCACCCAGTATTTACCTCAGAGATGGTAAGAACTCGTTGCCTAGAAGCAAGAGATCTACAAAGTTACTTCAAAGGTAACAATCTGAGGCCTTGATACTTGCTATTCGACACTCAGTCTTATCATGCAGTAACCCTCCCATTTTTAATGAAGGCTAGCTGTAGAATTTAGCGCGCGAGCAAGCTTCGCGCCTACACAAAGGTCAATGTAAGCACCAAGCTTGCTTCAATTTGATCATCAAAATCCAATCAAAGGGCTTGAGTTGTGTTTTAACTATTTTGTGCCTGAATAGCGGTTAGGGCGATGGTATATACAATATCTTCTACCAATGCGCCTCGGCTTAAATCATTAACTGGTTTGCGCAAGCCTTGTAGCATAGGGCCTATGCTAACTACATTTGCCGATCTCTGAACGGCTTTATAGGTGGTGTTGCCGGTATTTAAATCTGGAAATACAAATACGGTTGCTTGTCCGGCTACTGGGCTGTCAGGTGCTTTTTTAGCGGCAACGCTGGCAACAGAGGCTGCATCGTATTGCAATGGGCCGTCAATTAATAAATCCGGACGTTTTTGTTGTGCAATTTTGGTGGCTTCTCTCACTTTATCCACATCACTGCCAATACCACTTTCACCCGTGCTATAACTAATCATCGCAATTTTGGGGGTGATCCCAAAAGCTTTAGCTGAATCGCCTGATTGAATCGCTATATCTGCTAACGCCTCGGCACTAGGATCAGGGTTAACGGCACAGTCACCGTATACTAAAACTTGTTCAGGTAAACACATAAAAAACACAGATGAAACCAGTTTGCTTTCGGGTGCTGTTTTTATTAACTGGAGGGCGGGTCTAATCGTATTCGCTGTGGTATTGACCGCGCCAGATACCAAGCCATCTACTTTGTTTAATGCCAGCATCATGGTGCCTAATACCACTGTGTCTTCTAATAATTCACGTGCGGTATCTTCGGTTATGCCTTTATGCTTTCGCATTTCCATTATTGGCTCAACATAGTCATTTAAAATAGATTGGGGTGAAACTATTTTAACCCTATCTGGCAGCTCAATTGATAGGCTTTCAGCGCTGCGTTTAATGACTTCTGGATCGCCTAATAAAATACAGTTGGCAATTTGCTTTTGTGCACAAATTACGGCGGCATGAATCGTTCTGGGTTCTTCACCTTCCGGTAAAACAATGGTTTTAGGTTGTGAGCGAGCAGACTGCACTAAATGATGGCGAAAAGCGGCGGGTGATAGTCTTGGCGTTCGTTTTACTTTAATGTGCTCGGCAAACCAATTAACGTCTAATGATTCTGCGACCGCATTCATCACTTGCTCCATGCGAATATTATCATCGGCAGGTACGTCACTGTTTAGCTCATCTAAATATTGTGCGGTGCGATAAGTATTACTGTTAACCAGCATAATAGCCACGCCGGTATCAAATGCTGCTTGGCATAAATTCATTAACGCTTTGTCTGGCATATAACCGCCGGTTAATAAAATACCTGCTAACGGCACACCATTTAATACGGCCATACAAGCAGTTAATAAAATGTCGTCTCTATCGCCAGGGGTCACAACCAAAGTGCCGGCTTTTAAGGTGTGCAACATATTTGTTAATTTACGTGCGCAAATGCTTACCCCTAACACTCGGCGGTTTAAATCTGCATTTGGGTTTAATATTTGGCAATCTAAATGTTGATGAATATCAATCGTTCTGGGGGCCAGTAACTGAGGATTGTATCTAACTTGGCCCAAACACCTAAATTCTTTAGGTTTAAATACCGCTAATTGTGATAGATCTTTAACGGGCTCAATCGGTGAAACTTCGCCATCGTCTAAGGCCATTAATGCCTGAATTCGTCCTGCTGGCGCGCCGACTTTATTTAAAATACAGCCTAATACTTTTTTGCTGCGAGTACCGCCATAAAAATTAGACGATAAACTAATTTGTTGGTTAAGTTCTAATTCTGAAAGCTCGTTTTTAGCAGCGACTAAAATCACATCACTGTCGAGGGTATTAGCGATTTGGGTATTAATGCGCACAATAAAAGGCAAGTTTTTTTGCGGTACTAAGCCTTCAATAATTAATAAATCAGCATCTTTGGCGCTTTCTTCACAAATAGTGACGACTTCTTCCATTAGCTGTTCTATATCGCCATTCGCTAACATGCGCTGGGCTTTTTCAAGTGGAATCGGGTCGGGTGGTGTTAAGCCTTGCATCGCATTTACAAACAATAACGAAGGGTCAATTTGCTGAGCTAAACCACCATGCTGAGCAATAGGTTTACAAAAAGCAACACGAACCCCTAATTGATCAAGTGAGCGAACTAAACCTAAACAAACCGAGGTTAAACCTGCACCATAGCCAGTTGGGGTTAAAAATAAACTGTGATTCAAAATAGATTCCTCTTAAGCTTCGGTTTGAGTTAAACGAATGGTATCTTGCGCAATGACCCATTCTTCTTGAGTATGGATAATGGTGGCTCGACGAGAATTTGCTTTAGTAATTAAACCAAGGTTGTCGCCTCCTTGGTTGTTTAATTCTGGATCTAATTCAAACCCTAGCACGGTTAAATGAGATAATACTTTAGCGCGTACTAAAAAAGAGTTTTCGCCAATGCCGCCTGTGAAAACTAATGCATCGAGGCGAGACAGCCCGGCAACCATACCAGCAATACTTTTTGCTAAACGATAAGCAAATACCTCAATCGCTAAGGCGGCTTGTTTATCACCTTCATTCGCTTTTGCCGATAAAGTTCGCATATCGTTACTTGAGCCGGATAACCCTAATAAACCACTGCGTTTATTTAGTATGTTTGTTATTTCTGCTAAAGGCAGGTTTAGTTTATTAGCTAAAAATTGATGTATGCTGGGATCAATATCACCACTACGAGTACCCATCATCACACCTTCTAGTGGTGTAAAGCCCATGCTGGTATCAATCGATGCTCCATTTTGAACAGCGCAAATACTACAACCGTTACCTAAATGGGCAGTGATTAAACCACTGTTGTTTTTATCTAAGCCTAATTTAGTGATTGCTTGATTTGCCACGTATTGGTGGCTGGTACCATGAAATCCATATTTTCGAATACCTTGAGATTCATATAATTCATAAGGTAAACCATATAAAAAAGCATGCTCAGGCATGGTTTGATGAAAAGCCGTATCAAAAACGGCGACTTGAGGGATATCGGGTAATTGCTCTAAAACAGCTTGAATACCTGTTACTGCTGCAGGGTTATGCAAAGGCGCTAAAGCGCTGCAAGCTTCAATTTTAGTTAATACATTTGGGGTAATAAGCGCAGAAGATTTAAAGTATTCACCGCCATGAACTATTCTGTGACCGATTGCTGTAAGGGATTTAAACAAATTAAGTTTAGATAAAATGTTGAATAAATTGTGTAGTACTTCGCGATGATCGGCGCCAGCTAATTCGAGTTCACGTTTGTTATTTTCAAACGTCCAACTCATTTTTGTTTGTTCGGTTGATAATCGCTCAGCGATACCTGTTAAGGTTGCTTCAACGTGATCTGCAACATATAAAGAAAATTTAACTGACGAACTACCCGAATTGATGATGAGATAATTGTTATTGTTCAACCTGAACTCCTGAGCCACTAAAATTGATCCTAAAAACAAGGTTAGTATAGGTCAATTTGGCTTGCGAATATTTAATTCACATCAAGAAATAAGTTGAAAGCTTTTATATTAACAATAAAGGTAAATTATATAATTTAAAAACTTTATATTGTACGGTTAATTTGAAGTAATTAACCGTAACAAAATTTAAACATAAAACACAAACGCCATTATTTTTATGCATATGGCGGTAAGTTAATATAATGACGCTAATGGATATGTTCAACCGTTTTTAATTCAGATTCTAAAGCTTGTTGCTCGTGTCCTCTGGGTTTATGGAACTTTGCAGTTGCTAAATAAACTATTGGCGTTAAATATAGCGTAAATAAAGCCGCTAAACCTAAACCACCAAACATAACCCAACCAATAGCACTGCGCGCTTCTGCCCCCGCACCTGAACTTAAAATAAGCGGTAAGCCACCTAAAATAGTTGATACCATGGTAAGCGCGATAGGGCGTAAACGCACGTTCGCAGCTTGCTCAATCGCTTCTCGAATACCGAGTCCTTTGTCACGCAATTGATCGGCAAATTCAACCATTAAAATACCATTTTTAGCCATTAAACCAATTAGCATGACTAAGCCAATTTGAGAATAAATATTAACACTGGTATCGGTTAACCAAAGCGCATACACGGCAGCGGCTAAGCCAAATGGCACCACAGTCATTACATTTATTGCACTGGCAACCCCTTCAAATTGCGCGCATAAAACTAAAAATACGACTAACAATGCAATTGCATAAGTAAAGATTACTTCGTTTGAAGTTTCGTCTAGCGTTTGTGCTTCACCTAAAAAGATCATCTGCACATCGTCAGGCAATACTTGATTCGCCATCGCTTGCATGTCAGCCATTGCATCTGCTAGTGGGTAGCCTTCGGTTATATCTGCACTAATTTCAATTGCGCGTCTTTGTGCATGTCTATCTAGTTCAGCCGCGACACTGTTTTCTTTCATTGTTACTACGCTTGAAAGCGGCAATTGTTGGCCTGAAGCACTTGAAATATATAAATTTGCTAAATCTTGCGGTGATGAAACCCGAGTGGATGATGATTCTAACATGATAGGAATTGACTCATCCGCGATGCTTAAATCTACTAAGTCCCATCCATCAACCACAGCTCTTAAAGTATTAGCAATTTCGTTAAGTGAAATACCTAAATCAGCAGCGCGGCGCCTGTCAATTTCGAGTGATAATTGGGGTTGAGTCGGCCGATATGAAATATCAGGTGCGGTGATATTTGTGCTTTGTTCGTTAATTGCATCCGTCATGGCAAGCGCAGCCGAATAAATATGCTGGTAATCATTACCTAATAAAGCAACTTCAATTCCGCCTACGTTACCACGAATATTTAAACTATTAGGGCTCCCAACTCGGATACGGGCGCCGGGGATTTCTCTTACTTTTTGACTAATTTCAGCCATGACCTCTTGCTGAGTAATACTTCTTTGGTTCCAAGGAACAAAGGGCAACATTATTTGGGCGCGGTTTGGATCATAACGACCAACCGTAGTCATTATATCGGTAATAATGCCTTGCTCTAAATACGGTTCGGCAATTGCCTCTATTTGCTCTGCTTGGCGGCTAATATAGTTTAAGCCTACGCCGTCTGGCCCTGTTGCATCTATATATAAAACCCCTCTATCTTCGCTGGGTAATAGTTCATTAGCTAGTTTAGGGTAAACCCAGCCTGCCGTCAGCGCTAAACCTAAAGCTAATACAAAAAACCATTTTGCTTTATTTAATACAAAGTGAATTGAGTTAGCGTAAACACCGGCTAACTTTAACCCCACTCTGGTTAATAAGCCTGGTTTGGCATTTTTTTGTGGTTTAGCGAGCGGAAAGCGAGCGGCCATTGCGGGGACAATAGATAAAGCTACAAATGAAGAGATAATAACAGCGCACGCTAAAACAAAACCAAATTCGCGAAACATTTGGCCAGCTGAACCCGGAATTAATGCAATAGGAACAAACACACTCACTAGCACAGCTGTAGTTGCGATTACTGCAAATATTACCTGACGAGTCCCTAAAACAGCTGCGGCTCGGGGTTTTAACCCTTTTACACTTAATCGCTGAATATTTTCAAGTACCACTATGGCGTCATCAACCACTAAACCGGTCGCCAATACAATAGCGAGTAATGTGGTTATATTGATTGAAAAGCCCATTAGCCAAATGCCAGCTAATGTGCCAATTAAAGCTAGCGGAATTGCCGCGCTTGGAATTAAGGTAGCGCGTAAACTACCTAAAAATAGCCATAAAGCACCAACCACAATAACAATGGTCATCGCTAAGCTGGATAAAACTTCGGCCACTGAGCTTTCAATAAAAATAGCGCTATCGTCGGTAATCGTAAGCTGAATATTTTTATATTTTTTATTGAGTCGCTCAACAATTTTTTTTACTCGTTGTGATATTTCAATGGTATTTGAATGAGCTTGCCTGATAACCCCTAAACCGATAACTGGATTTTTATTTAAATAGACTAAAGATTCTACATCTTCTGGGCCAAAGTAAACTTGTGCAACATCTCCAATGCGGGTATTGCCTTTAATAATAATATCTTTAACTTGCTCTTCAGTGACTGTAGTGGCATTAGCGCGTACTAAAAGTTCTTGATCTTCAGCTCTAAAGCTTCCGGTAGGGACATCAAGCGGGGCATCATATAAAACATTAGCTAAATCGTTCACGGTTAAACTAAAGCTGGCGAGCCTGAGTGGATCAATCACCACATGCAAAACACGCATTCGGTCACCAAATAAAGGCACATCGGCAACCCCGTTAATACCAATAATTTCTGGCACTATGTCTTTTTCAATAATGCGAGTTAGCTCTTCTTGTTTTAAATTTTGGCTAGTGATGGCAATGTTAATAATGGGCTTTGCATCTTCTTGAGCTTTAACAACACTGATTTGCTCAACATTATCAGGCAAGTCTCGCTGAATTTGATTAATAGCTTCACGAACATCTGATGCGGCTGTCATTAAATCGGTATCAGCGGTAAATTCGGCATGAATTCTAAAATTATTTTCTTCACTGGAAGAGCGAATATTTTTAATACCAGACACTCTAGCCACAGCGCCTTCAACAATGCCTGTTACTTCCGCATCCATGGTTTCTGGGGTGGCACCAGGCAGTACGCCTCGCACAGAAACTATAGGTCGGTCTACATCGGGTAGCTCTCTGATTTCAACGTGATTTAAAGCTGCTATACCAGCTAAAGCAATTAATAAATTAATCACTAAAATTAAAAAAGGACGCCTTACGCTAAGCGATGCTAAATCATCTTTAATATGTTCACTCATGGCCTAGCAACCTTTGTTGAACTTGCGCTGATACGTCTTGTACTTTCATGCCTTCACGCATCCGTTGAATACCTTCTTTAACAACTAAGCTGCCTGGTGGTAAATCAGCTTCTACTAAAATTTCTCCTTTCAAGCGTTGCACTACTACAACCGGAACGCGTTTAGCGTGCTCTTTATCAATTTGCCAGATATAAGCGCCATCGCCTCCCCATTGTAGTGCTGTTTCTGGTACTAAAGGATATTCTCCAGACGATAAATCTAAGATGACTTTAAAGCTCATACCTGGTCTGAATTGATCGTCTTGGTTATCTAATTTTGCTTGCACGGTAAAAGTTCGGCTTTGAGGTGAAACTCGGCTATCAATATCAACTACTTCGGCTTGCTCTATTTTTGCCGCATTTTGCCAAGGCGCAACTTTTATCGATTGTCCCATTTTTAGTTGTCCATAATAAGACTCTGACACCTCAAACATAATCAGTAAGCCACTTCTGTCATCTATACTAACCAGTGGTGTTTGGGTATCAATGTAAGCACCTGGATCAAGTTGAGTTAACCCCAAATGACCGGTAAATGGTGCTTTAATTTGATGGTAATCAAGTAACACTTTTGCTCGATTGTAAGTCACTTGGGCACCAGCTAGTGAGGTATTGGCTTCATCCAACATAGATTGAGTTACCCCGCCGCTGGTTACTGCTGATTGATATCTTTTATAAGTTCGCTGGGCATCGGCAAGGGTGATTTCAGCCTGTTTAACCAGTAGAGCTTGCTCACTCGCATCTAATTGAATTAAGGTTTTTCCGGCGTTTACAAGGTTACCTGATTGAATATTTATAGATTCTATAATGCCGCTGATTCTAGGATATAAAACCACTGATTTTAACGCTCTAGAGGTGCCTACCGCTTCAATTTTATTGGCTTGCTGATGCATTGTTACTTTTTGGGTTAAAACGGGTTCAGCTTTTAATTTATTCGTGGCAGGAGGGGTAGCTTTTTCTGATGAACAGGCACCCAGCAATACAATAATAGTGGAAACCATACAAAGCTTGTTAAATAGGGTTGGCATGACAGGTTCCTAAGCAATTGGATTAAAAATATTTTTAATGTGACTTTATACGCAAACTATAAAATATTTAACACTAAAGTGTAACGGATTAGAGTGTAAAATTACTGTAAATGTACTTGATTATATTTGATTTTTTGGCAAGGCGGTGCTTATGTTTCGTCTCTAAAAAATAATATTTAATTCAGTCTTAAAATATTATTTTCTAATGATGCGCTAAAGTAAACGAGTTAAAATTAAGCAGGCTTTAATAAGGCGGTTGATTATCGCTTTAATTACGCTAGCATAGCCGACTATTTCAAATAACTTCGGTTACCATCGGCTTTAGAGCACATTAAACATGCAACTTAATCAAACCACCTCGTTTGGCGATTCTGTCATTCATTGGTATCACCAACATGGTAGAAAAACCCTACCTTGGCAACAAAACAAAACCTTATACACAACTTGGTTAAGTGAAGTGATGCTCCAGCAAACCCAAGTCACGACAGTGATCCCTTATTTTAACAGGTTTGTTGATAAATTCCCGACGTTGGCTGACTTAGCAAACGCTCAAGAAGATGAAGTTTTGCAATTATGGACAGGGTTAGGTTATTACGCCAGAGCTCGCAATTTATTAAAAGCCGCTAAAATTATGCAGGCTGAATATGGCGAATTTCCGCAAGATTTTGATCAAGTATTAGCACTTCCCGGAATAGGTCGTTCAACGGCTGGCGCTATATTATCGCTCACACTTGCCAAGCCATTTCCAATTTTAGATGGGAATGTAAAACGCGTATTATGTCGATATTTCGAAATTCAAACTTGGTCAGGCGAAAAGAAAACTCAAGATCTATTATGGCAGCATGCTGAGAAAATTAGTCCAGCGCAGGGAATTGAGTATTTTAATCAAGCGATGATGGATATCGGCTCTGCCGTGTGTACACGCGGCAAGCCCAAGTGTGACACTTGCCCACTTGAACAAAATTGTCAGGCAAATTTGAAAGGCTTAACTAGTCAATTGCCCGTTTCTAAACCCAAAAAAGAAAAACCAGTAAAATCAACAATCATGCTGGCATTAAAACACAATAACTCGGTTTTGTTAGCTAAACGCCCCTCTACCGGAATTTGGGGCGGATTATTTACATTGCCAGAATCAGAACGTTTATTAACAGAACCCGAAATTGAACAACTTTTTTCTGTTCAAGTTAAAACACTTAAAAAATTAGCCCCATTCAGGCATACTTTTACGCATTATCATCTAGATATTACGCCTGTGGTTGCTGAGCTTAGCCAGATTCAAAGTTCAATCCGAGATACCTCTGAACGCTGGTTTGAGTTACAATCAGAAGCAGAATTTGGTATGTCTGTACCAACCCAAAAAATATTAACCGAATTAACGAGCTAAATTGCTTAAAAAGAGGTCACTATGTCACGTACAGTTTATTGTCAGCATTTAAAGAAAGAAGCCGACGGCTTAGATTTTCAACTTTATCCGGGTGAAATTGGTAAGCGTATTTTTGATAATATTTCAAAAGAAGCTTTTGGCTTATGGCAAAAAAAACAAACCATGTTAATTAATGAAAAAAAAATGAGCATGATGAACCCTGACGACAGAAAATTTTTAGAACAAGCAATGGTCGATTTTTTGTTTGAAGGTAAAGACGTTGAAATTGAAGGTTATACTCCGCCAGAAAAATAATGAATCATTAGATTAGTTTTATCTACCCATCTTTTATGCAAACTGGAGAAATGAGTTAAAATAAGCTAAATTAACTGTTTATTTATCCAGTTTGTTTTCTATGAAGTTATATATAGCTGAAAAACCCAGCTTAGCTCGCGCAATAGCCGCTGTGTTACCAAAACCCCAACAAAATCAAGATGGCTATATTCAATTAGCTAACGGGGATTGTGTATCTTGGTGTATCGGCCATTTATTAGAAAACGCTGAACCACAAGATTACCAAGCCCAATTTAAGCAATGGCGGGCAAGCGACTTACCTATAGTACCTGAGAGTTGGCAACTTAAAGCGAAGAGTAACACTAAAAAGCAGCTTGGTATTTTGTCTAAACTGATCAAAAAAGCTGACACCTTGGTTCATGCTGGTGATCCTGACCGTGAAGGCCAATTATTAGTTGATGAGGTAATTGCACATTGCAAAACGGCTCAAGCTAAACGTAAAGCAACCCAACGTTTATTGATTAGCGATTTAAACCCAAGTGCAGTTAAAAAAGCCTTGAGTAAATTAGAGTCTAATCAAAATTATGTTGCGTTATCTACCTCCGCTTTGGCGCGTAGCCGAGCTGATTGGTTATACGGACTTAATTTAACCCGAGCCTACACATTGCAAGCTCAGCAAGTAGGCTACCAAGGTGTATTATCGGTTGGACGGGTGCAAACGCCGGTATTAGGTTTAGTGGTTCGCCGAGATAAAGCCATAGATGAATTTGTTAGTAAACCTTATTACCAAGTATTGGCGCATGTTAAAATAGATGAAAATACCGGTTTTACCGCACAATGGCAGCCAAGTGAAGCTTGTGCGCCACATCAAGATGAAGAAGGCAGAATATTAAATAAAGCACTTGCAGAACATGTGGTTAAACAAATACATCAGCAAGATGCGGTGATTGAAAAAGCAGAACAAAAAAACAAACAGCAAGCTGCCCCTTTGCCTTATAATTTGTCCGCTTTGCAAATAGATGCTGCAAAAATATTTGGACTAAGTGCGCAAGATACTTTGTCAGTTTGCCAAGCTTTGTACGAAAAACATAAACTCATTACCTATCCAAGATCTGATTGTCGTTATTTACCAAACGAGCATTTTTCGCAAGCTCAAACTGTTACATCGGCCATTGCCAATAATGTAAGTGAACTCTCACAAGCTTGCCAACAAGCTAATTTACAGCAGCGCAGTAAGGCTTGGAACGATAAAAAAGTAGATGCGCATCATGCAATTATTCCCACCAGCAAAAAAACATCAGCGCAATTATCAGCAAGCGAACTTAAAATTTATCAGCTGATCGCTAAACAGTATTTAATTCAATTTTATCCAGCTTGGCAGTATCAAGACAGCCAAATAGAATGTGTTATTAAAAACGGACATTTTCTTGCCAAACATAGGCAAACACTGGATTTAGGTTGGAAGGCTTTAATTGGCGTTAGTAAAAAATCACCAGAGTTAAATAAACCTGCTCTACCTAAAGTTAAAAAAGGTGATATTTATTTGTGCACGCATGGGGAGTTGCTTGAAAAAATGACTCAGCCACCTGAAGCTTTTACCGATGCAAGTTTACTGGCGGCGATGACAGGTATATCCAGACATGTCAGCGACCCTAACATCCGAAAAATATTAAAAGAGACAGATGGTTTAGGAACAGAAGCCACCCGAGCCAGCATTATTGAGTTGCTATTTAAACGCCAATTTTTACAACGCAATGGTAAAAAAATTAAAGCAACCCAAACAGGCAAAGCGCTTATTGAAACTTTGCCAGAAGCGCTAACCCTACCTGATATGACAGCTCAATGGGAAGTTTCGCTTGAGGCTATTTGCCAAAAACAGTTAAATTATCAAAGGTTTATAACGCCTTTGTTAGATAACTTAAATCAACTTGTCAAACTTTCGCAGCAAGCAGCGCCAGATGCTTTAAAAAAAGCAGCTGAAAATCAGCCTAAAACTAAATCTCGATTTACCAAAAGCCGCTCTCAATACTCGAAAGCAAAAAGCTCGAAAGCAAAAAGCTCGAAAGCAAAAAGCTCGAAAGCAAAAAGCTCGAAAGCCAAAAGTGCTAAAGCCACATCTTCTAAAACCAAAAGTTCAGGCACTAAACGCAGCTTGTACGCAAAAAAAGGGAAATAACTTTAAAAACTTGAACTTGCTCACAGGGTGTAAAGTTAAACTTGTGTTAAATCTACTTGATCGATTAACGTTAGCTTAATCGCAAAGCGCAATGACATAGGTTTAATTGGGTTTAGCTGAATTTTGGAGGCAATATGAAATACCTAAGTACAACTTTTACAACTCTTTCTAGTTTAGCCCTTGCAGCAGGTATAACTGCGTGTGACATCAGCTCAAATGATGACTCAGACTCATCCGATAACAATCAACAAGCTGCAATGTTTTCATTAGGTGTATCTGACGCGGCAGTGGAAGGCGCATCAGAAGTTAATATTTTTATCAGCAAAATCACACTAAGAAATAATAATGGTGAAGATACCGTTATTGAGACGCTAAATGAGAATGATGAAGCCGTCAAAATTAATTTATTAGATTTTCAGGGCAGTGACGCTTACGAATTAATTGATGATTTGGAGCTTAACGCTGGTGATTATGAGTGGATTAGAATGGATTTAGTCAATGGTGTTGACGCTAATTTAACTCAAACCAGCCATGTGGTGTTTGATGATGCAAGCATTCGCCCGCTTGTGGTGAAACGCAAGGGTAATGACGGCGTTGGTGAAATTCAGTTAAATGGTTTTGAATTAAATGAAGGTAATAACGAGTTTATTGTTGAATTTGATTTAAAGCGTTCGTTAGTTGACCCTAAAAACGATGCTGAAATAAAACTTAAGCCAACAGGCGTGCGGCTAGAAAATGAAATTGATTCCGGCCATATTGAAGGGACTGTAAAAGCCGATGTGATTGGTGCCTGCGAAGTAGACAATGCATTAGCTGCAGGTCAAGGCGGTATGTTTGGACATGCGGTTTATTTATATTCAAATGAAGCCAGCGCACAAACGGCGATGGACATTAATGAATCTGAATCGCAAACAATGGTATCGCCTGTCGCGACTGCAACTTTAGTGATGGACGATGATACCGGTGATTATGAATTTGAAATGGGCTTTGTTGGTAAAGGTGAATATCAAATCGGCTACACTTGTTTGTCACATTTGGATGACGCTGAAGCAATAGATGAAAACTTCAGTTTATATGCTTATCAAAATGAGGTAGGGGTACAAGCCGAAATGAGCAGCGAAGTTACGGTTTCTTTAGGCGATATTTTTACCCTAGAGTCTGAGACTGAAACTGAAAGTGAAATTCAATAAATATGTACTTCATGTCGTTAAGGCATTTGATTGAGTTTAAAGGTGGCTTTATAGCCACCTTTTTAGTTTATAAACGTTTAACTAAATGGACTATTTTTTGATCCACTGTGTTTTATAAAGGTCATTTCTTTTATCTAAAAAGTTAGTGACAGCCCCTTCAGCGCGCAGTTTTTTGAGTGCGGCTAAATCGACATCGGCAAACATCAGCATTTCGGTATTCGGGGTGCTTTCTGTTAAAACGGCATCATGTGGAAACGCAAAATCAGAAGGGGTAAAAACAGCTGAGCGCGCATATTGCACATCTAAACTATCGACACTAGGTAAATTGCCCACGCTACCAGCTATAGCAACATAACATTCGTTTTCAATTGCTCTGGCTTGAGCGCAATGGCGAACTCTTAAATAAGCATTTTTGGTATCTACCCAAAATGGCACAAATAAAATTTCTAATCCTTGCTCGCCCATTAAACGGCCTAATTCAGGAAACTCGACATCGTAACAAATTAATATACCAATTTTGCCAGCGTCCGTATCAAATACTTGTAATTTGTCACCGCCTTCAATTACCCAAGCCCATTTTTCGTGAGGGGTAATATGCAGTTTTCGTTGCTCTTCTACTGTGCCATCTCTGCGGCATAGATAACTCACATTATATAAATGTTCGTTTTCAACCAAAGGCATAGAGCCTGTAATAATATTTATATTGTAACTGACCGCCATGCGTGACATTTGTGTGCAAAATTCATTGGTAAACCCAGCTAAAAAGCGAATTGCTTCGGTGCGATTTTTATCTGGTGATAGCCCCATTAGTGGCGCGTTAAAAAACTCTGGAAACAGGGCAAAATCACTTTGATATTCAGATAAAGCATCAACAAAATATTCAACTTGTTGAATGAGATCTTCAAAGCTGCTGACTTCCCGCATTTGCCACTGAACAACACCTAACCTTGCTTGAGTGGCACGCGTATCGACCACCGAAGCTTCTGGTTCGTACATGATGTTATTCCACTCAAGTAAGGTAGCATAGCCTTCTGATTTTTCGTCTTCGGGTAAATATTTGCGCAGTAATCTTTTAACCTGAAAATCATTTGATAATTGAAAGGTTAAAATTGGGTCATACACTTCTTTACGGCTAACTGCATTGATGTATTCAGATGGTTTTAGCTCGTCACTGTATTTGTGGTAAGCCGTTATGCGACCGCCAGCTAATATCGCTTTTAGATTATACTGGCGGCATAACTCTTTGCGTGCATCGTACAGCCGACGGCCTAAACGAAAACCTCGATAATCTGGATGAATCAGCATATCAAGCCCATAAACCGCATCGCCTTTAGCGTTATTTAATATTTCGCTTTGTGGGCCAATTAAATCATCATAAGTATGCGGGTTACTAAATCGGTCGTAGTCAACTAATACAGATAAGGCAATACCAACGAGTTTATCTTCATCCATTAGGCCAAGTTGACCTTCCGGAAAGTCCTCAATTAATTGAGTGATGGTTTTTTCAGGCCAAGCACCACCAATATCGTTATAAACACGATCCATTAAGGTTTTTACTTGCCCATAATGTTGTGGTTCTAAATTGATTAAACTTAAATGGAGATCTTGAAGGCTCATGTCGCATCCTGTTCGTCGAAATAGCGGGAGAAGTAGAGGCTAAGTTAATTCGCTAATATGCTTTAGTCAATTATTGTTTTCGATCTAAATTGGTAAGAAGAGGGCTAAATTTTTTATTATCGTTTTTGATACTCATTGTAGTCGAAAAATTGGTATGTTAGAGGAGGGGCAGGCCATCGAAATCTTTTGATTTGATGGCCATTACTGACCGCTAATATTTAAGTGCTGCGAGTATTTAAAGTGATATGCAAACTAGCAGCGCAAGTTATTTTTAAATAGGAAACCCTGTTGTTGGTGATGTTGGCGACTTTAAAATTTAAGCCCTAAACAAATGCTTTTGTTGCTAGTGTTAAATTTAAACAGGAGCATTTGCTTAAATAGACAAGCTAAAAATAATAATCAACCGATGCATAAAAAGCGGAAAAGTCACCTTCGCCTACGTCACCATTGGCATCTATATAACCGTTTTGGGTTAAATACTCTAAATAAAACCATCCCGGACCATAATTATAACTTACACCAGGGGCAAATGCGGTTACGCTATCTGCGCTATTGCCATTGGTATTTGTTTTTGCCCAGTTAGCATTAATGTAAGCAAACCAATTGTTGTGTTTGTAGCCTATTTCTATTGCGGCGCGATCATTTTCAATGTCAGTTGCTAAATTATTTACTAAACGGTAATTGTCGGGTAGCTCTCGGTTTACTTTTATCCACTGCGTTTTTACATATAGTGGATTAAAGGTAGCAATGTAATAAAGTGCTAGTGCATTGTGTTTGCCATCAACTGGAGCTGGGTTTTGGTCACTGGCTAAATTAGGTTCGCTTAAATCTTGTAACTTACCGGTTTGGAAAGACGCACCTAACTTATGATTTGAATTTAATTGATAACTGGCATCGGCAACCAAAGTTTGGATTTTTCGGTAGCCCGATGCGCTGCCCCAATGCCCATTGTCATCGAGCGAGTCTGTGCTGGATTCGCCCCAATCGTCGGCATGATAATAAGCTAAATTGTAAGTTAGGTTTTGGCGGCTTGCTTTATATTTTATCCCAACATCCATTTGGTCGCCATAGCCACCTTGGAGCATGTCACCTGGCCAGAAATTTACTGTTTTCCAGCCAAATGGTACTTGACTTTTACCTAAATAGAGCTGATTTTGCTCATCAATTTTGTAATTAATCCAAGCCTTGTGTAAGGCCACGTTATCTCCACTTGAGTTACTGCTCGGATCGGTAAATGAGCCAGGGCCTACCCGTAATTCAGCCGACAATGACCAAGGGCGGTTTTCTGCCACATCGTCAACATAAAAAATAAGTGCTTCATCAGCAATATCACCCATAGTGTCTTGGTCGCGTTCAACACTGGCATCGCCACCATCATTTACATATCGGTAATTAAACCAAAGCCCACCTGATAAACTGGGTGAGGCCATTAGTTGGTTTGACGTCATTAATAACAGTGCGCCCGAACATGCAGATAGTTTGAGCAAACGACCACACGAAATGCCTGTGTATCCTTGAGTATTTTTCATTCTATCTCTCACTGGTTAGTTTTCGTTTTGTAAGTATAGACACTTTGGCTATTTTTGTACCTCTGGCATTAATACATTCAGTGAATTAGGATTTATTTTTACACTAAGCGCTTCAGTTTCACGCTCTTCACCATCAATAACATATTTAATATTTTCGTCAGCGGTTAGTTCCACGCTTTTAGCGTGCGCATGCTGAATATTATCGTTAAAGCTGGTATCTGTTAAACCCGAGAGCGCAAGCTCAAACAAATTAAAAATTGGTTCACTTGATGATGCTGTATGCGGTATCCAAGTAATGTCTAATTTACCATCTCGGATATTTGGAATACCTCTGCCTTGCGCTAACACTGTGGTAATAGGTGCTGCGTTGGCAATTGTTATACTATTAATATTAATTTCTTGTGGTTCATTATCATCAAGCTTTAGTTTTAATTTAAAAGCTTGATTTTGCCCAATTGCACGCCATAAGCCTTGTAAATAAGCAAACTGACCGTGCGCATTTTTTTCTTCTCGGCTCGCTTGTTCTACCATTTTTTGTTCAAATCCAACACCGGCAAGCAATAGCATTAATTCGCCATTACATTGAGCGGTATCTATTTTTTCACTAAAACCTTCAATAATGTTTAAACAGGCAGACTCAATTGGAATAATTTTTGAACTTATTCCCCAAAGTACGTGGCTCATCGCATTCGTTGTGCCTAAGGGAATAATGCCTAAAATGGCATCTGTATCAATTAGCGCTGTAGCAACTTGAGTGACAGTGCCATCTCCACCACAGGCGATAATAGTTTGCACGCCCTCGTCAATCGCTTGCTGGGCGAGTTCGGTTCCACTAACCGTTTCTGACGTGGTTTTTATCGTCAATTTAAAATAATGAGATAATTGTTTAATAATATAATCTTCGTTTTTTTCCCACTTTCTGCCACCAGCAACTGGGTTGGCGATGAGCCAAGCTGCGTTTTTAATAATAAGTTGTTTGCTTTTGTGATAGCGAGTTAGGCGCGTAAATTGTCTTTTATTTAGGCGGGCGGTTTGTCTAATCTTTTGTATTTTCTCAAGCGCCTGAGTCACCGTCATTTGAGGGTTCTGGCTTAATATATAAGCAGCCATCATAAATACTGATCGGCCTCTGCCTAAAGCGCAATGAATAACCACTGCGTTGTCAGCTTTTTGGTGCGTCTGCAGCCAATGTAATGCTCGGGTTACTTGCGCTAAACTGGGGGTTGAGTGATCCAATATTGGTAGGTTTAAATAATCGATATTTTCACCTAGCAAGCTAATGTCTAATGCATTAAATTCCGCAGTCACATCTAATACTGCAGTGATTTTATGCTCATTTAAATCTTCGACATCTGAAGGAAATAAACGGCGAGCTAAAAATAAATTGTCATCTATTTTTTGTAGCGCAGGCACAGGATCGTTTTTTCGAGCAAACGCATTATAAAGCTGAGTCGCCAATAAAAACGGTATAAATAGCCAGCGGATATAAAAAGGAATTGAGCCCGATTGACGTTTTCGAAAAATATTAGGGTTATTAAGTAAGTAGGCAATGCTCACGGCTAAAAAAGAAGCTGCGCACCAAATAAAAAATAATTGAAAATAAATATTTTGGCTTAAAATCGTTAAAAATAGAAAAATACCTGTTACAACCAAATAAAACTGAGGATGAAACATAACAATTAACTCCTGTCATTTGTTGTTTTGCGTTTTAATAAGGGTGTTAAATTTATAGGCTGTTGAACTAAAGACGTTAACAGCCCCTAGTAAGCTAAAGGAAAAAGAGAGAATGCGCAAATTAAGCGTTTAATTAGATGAGTTTATGTTTACTGTATCTCAATTTGAAATACAGTAATAAATGGGATATCGCGATAAAAGATAATTGCGCGCTCTAAGCTGATTAGTTCGCTTTGTATGCTTGTGTTTTCCACAATGGCACAGTCGACAAGCTGTGTTTAAAGCTGCCGGATGTTTCTTTAGTTGAATACGACACATACATTAATGTTTGATTTTTTGGGTCAAATATTCTGCGTATTTTCATTGATTTAAAAAAAATACTTTTTGATTTTTTAAATACAATTTCGCCTGATTTTCCTTTATCTATTTGCTCAAGCATAGCTGAGGTAATAGGGCCTGTCTGGCGACACGAAATAGAGCTATCACTAGGATCCGCTAAACTTAAATTAGCTTCAATTGAGGCGATATGACAAGTTACGCCGGTGACAATAGGATCGGTTAAAGTATCAATTTTAATGTCTTTAGTGGTAAATAAACCAAGTGATACATCGCCCACTTCATTGTCACTACAGGCGGTTAACGCGGTGATCAAACAAGCTGAACAAAGTATTTTCCAACGTACTGTCATGTTAATGTCCTTAATTAGAAATTTAATCAATATTATCATGCTATATCAGTTAAAATATCAGAGATTAGACAAAATTGAAGTTGATTTATGTTAGAGCATTTAAATTTACCCGATTCAAATCAGGCTAAGCGATTATTTCATGGCCGAGGTCATGCCTATCCCGGATTTGAACACATATGTATTGATTGGTTTTCGCCAGTTATTTTAATCACTGCTTATAAACCAATAGATGAACAATTACTTGCGCAAGTGGTTAAATATTTTAGTCGCGCTGATAGCTTGGTTAAATCAATACAATTGCAACAAAGGTATTTGCCACAAGCTCCTGTTTCTGTGTTACACGGCGATTTAGTTGAAGATTTAACCCTTGAAGAAAATGGACTGCAATTTAATGCAACGCTTGGGCGCTCACAAAATCATGGCTTATTTTTAGATATGGCGTTGGGCCGAGATTGGGTTCGAGCGCGGAGTCAAAATAAAAGTGTGCTTAATTTATTTGCTTACACTTGTGCTTTTTCGGTAGCGGCTCATGCGGGTGGTGCTCGTAAAATTTTAAACTTGGATATGAGCAAAGCAGCGCTAAGGCGTGGCCGAGAAAATCATTTATTAAATGGTCAAGACCCTAGCATAGTGCAATTTGAGTCAGTCGATTTATTTAAATCATTTGGTCGAGTTAAAAAGCATGGCCCATATGATTTAATTATTTGTGATCCGCCTGCATTCCAAAAAGGGAGTGTTAATATTGAACGTGATTATAAAAAAATTATTCGGCGTTTACCTGAATACGCGGCTGATCAAGCAGAGGTAGTTTTGTGTTTAAATTCACCGGATTTAGACGATAGATTTTTGGCTGAAACAGTTGCAGAGCATTGTCCACAATGTGAATTTATCCAAACAATTAACGCGCCAGAGGTATTTAGAGACGCTATCCCTGGCAAAGGTTTAAAAATACAGGTTTATCGATTTAATGCAAAGCCTTAAAGGTTTTGCATTAAATCTTAAGGTTAGCTTTTTAATCTTAATCTTTAACGTCTGCAACAAATTGCTGAATGCTCATATCGTCTGGTAAATTTTGGTGAAATTCATCTAAAGCGGCTTCAACGTGAGTTAACAGTGCCATTTCTTCATCAGTCGCAACTTGAGTTGCAAGATAAAAATGCTTAATCATTAAATCACTTTGATTTAATTTTTGAAAACAAAAGCCTAAATTGTAATGGGACAAGGCATATTCAGGTTCAATCGTAATTGATTGCTCAAAATACTGTTTCGCTTTTTCATGGTCGCCCATAAAAGCGGCAATGAGTCCTAGTCCGTACAAGCTTAAATAATGCTCAGGGTGAGCTTCTGCTATTTGCTGAATTAGCTTGTCACCTTCAGTTTGATGCCCAGATTCGATTAACTGAAAGGCTTTTTCTAATTCTTCTTCTAATTTGATGTTTATCGATTCAGACATATCTCTACACTTAAATTAATTGGTAAATTGCTATTTTAATCTTTTTTTCAGCCAGAGTCAGTTAAAGCTAAATTTTTAATGTATTTACTTGAATTTGTAAACGCGCTACTCACTCTGATCGGTAATACTAAAATAAATTTGTTTGTTTACTGTGTTGTTTGGCTAATTCAATTGGCCAATCTTGATTACGGTAAGGCGTATAGCCAAGTTGCTCTGTGAGGAGTTTTAACCAAAGTCGACTCAACTCATGAACTTGAGCGTTATCAGCTGTATGTATAAACAAATAAGGCCTTTTTCCTTGGTTTAGCCAGCTTTCAAAATGTTTTAACCAAGGTTGAATAAAAGGCTGATTGGCCATTAAATTAGTTTGCCCAACGTATCTCACTATAGGTTGTTCGCCAGTTGATAATAAATGTACAGGGACTTTAGGTTTTTTGTTTTGTGCATCAATAATGGCTTTGCTGTGCGGTAATTCACTGTGAACGGGTCGAGTATCCATCATTACACGATCGACATTATATTGAATGAGCAATTGGTTGAGTGCTTTTTCTGAATCACCTTTATTAAAAAAGTCAGGGTGTCTCACTTCAACTGCTAGTGGTACTTTATGACTATATTGGCTTAAAAAATCGGCTAGCTCAGCTAATCGGTTAGCAGAAAAATATGGTGGTAGTTGTACTTGAAAAGCCGCTATTTGTTGTTTATCCAGCATGGGAGAAAATAATGCAAAAAAGTCTTCTATTTGCGTTTGGCTGGCTGCTAAACCTTGCTTGTGGGTGATCAGTTGAGGTAATTTAAAACAGAACTTAAAATGTTGATTAACTTGCGCTGACCATTGAGAGACGGTTTGAACCGACGGCAACGCATAAAACGTGGTATTGCCCTCAACGCTGGTATAGTACTGGGCGTATTCAGCTAAATGCTGCTTGGCGGCGCGTTTGTCGCTAAAAAAGTTGTGCTGCCAATCAGGGTGACTCCACTGTGGACACCCTAATTGGATTTGTGCTTTGTGTGCAGACATTTATTGATCTTTATAAACACCCGTGTCAAGTAGCGCTTTTGCTAAATCAATCATTTTGATTTCAGTGTTTTCTTGCTCATCTTGCCAGTTAAGGCCCAATAATACACCTTCAGCTCCAAGTTCTTCTACCCAAAAATCTAGGTATTCTTGTACCGGAATGGCGCTTGGAGTATAAATATCCCATTCATCGGTACAAGCCGCTTGGGCTGCTTCTTGGCTGCTCCAAACTAAAAAAACTTCATCTTCTGGATTAAATTGTGAGTCTACAACAACCCAATCTTCGTCGTTGCCCGCGGTCAGTGCCCACATTTGTTGATTGTCGCGAATCGATTCGGCAAATTCCGTTGATGCTTGCTGGTTATCTTTCATTATAATCCTATTTAATCAAGTAATTTGAACGGTCTCTATTGTAGTCATATTTTGTGCTTATGTGTAGTTTAGTTGGTCTCGATTAAACGACTTATCACGCCATTTATGAATCAACAACAGAGAAACAGGTTTTGCTATTTCGTATTTTGCTCAATTTTAGTTAAAATAGCTTAATTAATTATTTTCTAATTTAAAAATTGCGAGTTTATATGTCAGCCAGCGGTACTTTATATGTGATTTCGGCACCTAGTGGTGCAGGTAAATCCAGTTTAATTAAAGCTTATTTAAAACAAGCGGTGGCTAAAGCTGCAGTTTCAGTTTCGCATACTACACGTTCGCCGCGCCCTGGTGAAATAGACGGTGAGCATTATCATTTTGTCGATCATGCTAAATTTGAAGATATGATTGAGCAAGATGATTTTTTTGAATGGGCAAAAGTATTCGATAATTATTATGGCACTTCAAAAGCTGCAATAGAGCAAACGCTTGAGCAAGGTTATGATGTATTTTTAGATATTGATTGGCAAGGCGCTCGCCAAGTTAAACAATTAAAGCCAGATGCAAAAAGTATTTTTATTGCGCCACCGTCACAAGCGGCATTGTTAACGCGTTTATTAAACCGTCGTCAAGACAGTGAAGAGGTCATTAATAAGCGGATGGCTGAAGCTCACAGTGAAATTTCGCATTACACTGAGTTTGATTATATTATTGTCAATGATGAATTTGAACTGGCATTGAGTGAATTAACCGCTATTTTAATCGCTAATCGGTGTTCTCAAGCTAAACAAGCAAAAAAATATCAAGCATTGTTTGATGATCTCTTGGCGAAAGGCTGATCATAAAGTAAACTGTCAGGCCTAATTTTAAATAACAGAACATTTAGCGGAGTAAATATGGCTCGCGTAACCGTAGAAGATGCAGTAGACAAAGTTGGTAACCGCTTTGATTTAATTTTGGTTGCATCACGTCGTGCTCGTCAAATTGCCTCAGAAGGTAAAGAACCTTTAGTTGAAGTTGATAACGACAAACCAACCGTTATCGCATTACGTGAAATTGAAGCTGATTTAATCAGTGCAGAAATTATGGATGCGCAGGAACGTCGCGAAACTCAAGAGCAAGAAGCCGCTGAAATTGCTGCTGTTGCTGCGTTTTCGCAAAATCACGACGAGTAATCTACAGCTCCTAATTGCTTAATAAAACCGCACTTAAGTTATCTTTTGTGCGGTTTTATTGTTTTTGCAATTCATGCATTTATTCCTAACTTGTTAAAATGCCTTGTTTGCGCTAAGGCTAGAACATGTGGTTTTATCATTTTTTAAAGGATTATTTGTTAATTGATTTGTACTACGCAATTATATTAGGATGATCTTTCTCAAATTATCTGAAAATAGATAACTTTATTGTGTTTTAAATCAAGCGGAATCATGTTTAGTGGAACTTTTTCGAGATCTAGGTGAGTTAGCAAAATCTTATTTATCGCCCGAGCAGTGCGCACAAATTGAGCATGCTTACACAGTCGCGCATGATGCTCATGAAGGCCAATTTAGAAGTAGCGGTGAACCTTACATTACTCATCCGGTTGCTGTTGCTAAAATTTTAGCGCACATGCATTTGGATCATGAAACCTTATGCGCTGCACTGTTGCATGATGTTATAGAAGATACCTCAACTACTAAAGATGATTTAGCCGAAGTATTTGGTTCTGTTATTGCCGATTTAGTCGAAGGCGTGAGCAAGCTAGACAAAATGAATTTTGATAGCAAAAAAGAAGCTCAAGCTGAAAACTTTCGTAAAATGGTTATGGCCATGGTTCAGGATATTCGAGTTATCCTGATAAAGTTAGCCGATCGCACTCATAATATGCGAACACTTGATTCGTTAAGACCAGATAAACGACGCCGCATAGCCACTGAAACCCTTGAAATTTATGCTCCAATTGCACACCGGCTTGGTATTCATGATATTAAAAACGAGCTTGAAAATTTAGGCTTTAAAGCCATGTATCCCATGCGTTATCGTGCGTTGGGCGCGGCGGTTAAACAAGCGCGTGGTCACCGAAAAGACATTATTGAAAAAATTGGTAACGAGATCCGCCAGCGCATTTTAGAAACCAATATTGATTGCATTGTAAAAGGTCGCGAAAAACATTTGTATAGCATCTACAAAAAGATGAAAAACAAAGAGCTAATGTTTAACGATGTAATGGATATTTATGCATTTAGAATTGTGGTTGATAACACAGATACCTGCTACCGAACGCTAGGGGTGATGCATAACTTGTACAAACCAATCGATCACAGGTTTAAAGATTACATTGCTATTCCCAGAATGAACGGCTATCAATCATTGCATTCATCTTTGATTGGCCCGCATGGTATTCCGCTGGAAATTCAAATTAGAACCAATGATATGGAATTAACAGCTGACCGTGGGGTTGCAGCTCATTGGTTATATAAGGGCGGTTCAGATGCAGGCGGCACGACCGCTCAAGTTCGAGCGCAGCGCTGGATGAATAGTTTGCTTGATCTTCAGCAAAGTGCTGGAAACTCGTTTGAATTTATCGAAAATGTTAAGTCAGATTTATTCCCTGACGAAATTTATGTATTTACGCCAAAAGGTAAAATTATAGAGCTACCTAAAGGTGCAACGCCTGTTGATTTTGCATTTGCGCTTCATACAGATGTTGGTTTTAGATGTGTTGGTGCAACAGTGGACAAAAAGCCACTGCCATTAAATCAACCATTAGTGAACGGGCAAACTGTTCATATAGTGACTTCAAAACGAGCACGACCAAATGTCACTTGGCTCAACTTTGTGATTACGCCAAGAGCTCGGCTAAGTATTCGTAATTACCTTAAAAAACTAAAAGGTGAAGAGTCGGTTGATTTAGGTCGTCGGTTATTAAAGGTCGCACTAGGCGGACTTGATATTAATGAAATATCAGACGACAAAATTGCAGAAGTGTTGAGTGAGACTAAGCTTCAAACCGTACACCAGTTGTTAGCTGAAATTGGTTTAGGCAATTTAATGAGCATTGTGATTGCCCGTAAATTGCTACAGCAAGAAAACGAAGACACAGCATTAGATCACTATTCAGAAAAAACAGTCTCAATAAAAGGGGCTGAAGGTATGTTGGTTTCTTTTGGTAAGTGCTGCCGACCTATTCCGGGCGATGACATTATTGCGCATGTGAGCCCGGGTAAAGGCATAGTGGTACATATTGAAAATTGCCACAATGTTAGAGATCACCACGTGGAGCCTTCAAAATATTTTTCTGTCAGTTGGGATAACTCGCCAGAAGAAGAGTTTTCATGTGCGCTTAGAATTGAGCTGCACAACGTCCACGGGGCTCTGGCACGAGTAACCGGCGCTATTTCACAGCTAGGCTCTAATATTCAAAGTTTATACTCAGAAGAAAAAGACAGTTATTTATACACGGTAGATTTAATCTTAACCGTACATGACCGAGTACATTTAGCTCAAATAATGAAGAAAGTTCGCCATATTGACGAAGTTCAGCGAATTATTCGATACAGAAGCTAATCTTAAAAAATTAAGGATTCAAAATGTCTAAACAAGTAATTTCAACTAAAAAAGCACCCGCTGCGATTGGTACATACAGCCAAGCCGTAAAAGTGGGTGGAACCGTTTATTTATCAGGCCAAATTCCGTTAATTCCTGAAAGTATGGAAATGATCACTAGTGGTTTTGTAGATGAAGCTCATCAAGTATTTAAAAACTTACAAGCAGTTTGTGAAGCAGCAGGCGGCACTTTAAATGACTTAGCAAAAGTGAACATTTATTTAACTGATTTAGATAACTTTGCCCAGGTAAATGAAGTGATGGCGCAATACTTTACTCAGCCTTATCCAGCTCGTGCTGCGATTGGGATTAGCCAATTACCCAAAGGCGCACAAATTGAAATTGACGGCATATTAGATATTCCGGGTATTAATTAACCTAAAATCGGTTTAATAGATATGTTTCAAACGGTTTTAAAATATTAACTAAAGAGCAGCTTAGGCTGCTCTTTTTGTGCTAAATAAAAAAATTAACCACAATGACTCCAGATAGATTAAAACGCATTCAGGATATGCTGAAAAACAGACAACCCGATTTAACTGTTTGTTTAGAAGAGGTACATAAAACCCATAATTTATCTGCCATAGTCCGAACTGCAGACTCAATTGGTATTCATGAAGTGCATGCCATTTTAGCTGGAAAAGATTCACGGGTGCGTTCAGGCACAGCCCGAGGTAGTCAAAATTGGGTAAAAATGAATGTTCACGACAATATTGAAACCGCCGTTAGTCAATTTAAGCAACAAGGCATGCAAGTTTTAGCCACTAGTTTATCTGAGCGCTCAGTTGATTATCGAAAAATTGATTATACTCGGCCAACCGCGATCATTTATGGGCAAGAAAAATACGGTATTTCAGATGCGGCACTAGAGCTTGCCGACCAGCATATTATTATTCCTATGCTTGGCATGGCTGAATCGCTTAATGTGTCGGTTGCCAACGGATTAATTCTATACGAAGCCATGCAGCAACGAGAAGCGGCAAATATGTATGGCCAATCGCGCTTGCCTAAATCAGAAGAGCAGCGTATTTTATTTGAGCGAGGGCATCCAGTTTTTGCTGAGATATGTCGTCAAAAACAACTATCTTACCCATTTATAAATGAGCAAGGTGAAATTGAAGCCAGCGATGATTGGTGGCAAAAATTACAAACCCATAAATCAAGTTGGTAGTTTGATTAATGGGTTCTGACTATAGTAAAAGCAGCACTACAGAGGAAAAAATGAAATTAGAATCTTTAGCACTACACCACGGTTATGAATCTGAAGCGACAACCAAAGCAGCAGCTGTTCCGATTTATCAAACCACCTCGTACACTTTTGATAATACTCAGCATGGTGCTGATCTGTTCGATTTAAAAGTACCGGGCAATATTTATACTCGCATTATGAATCCAACTACAGATGTGCTTGAACAAAGAGTTACAGCAATGGAAGGTGGGATTGCAGGTTTGGCGCTGGCATCTGGGATGGCTGCTATTACCTACGCCATTCAATGTATTACTGAAGTGGGCACTAATATTGTTAGTACTTCTCAATTGTATGGCGGCACTTACAATTTATTTGCGCATACTTTACCACGCCAAGGCGTTGATGTTCGTATGGTTTCGGCAGATGATATCGATGCTTTTGATGCCGCAATAGATGAAAATACCAGAGCGGTATTTTGTGAATCTATCGGTAACCCCGCTGGTAATGTGGTTGATATTAAAAAACTGGCTGAAATAGCGCATAAACATGGCGTACCACTGATTGTTGATAATACAGTTGCAACTCCGTTTTTATGTCGACCAATTGAATTAGGTGCAGATATTGTGGTGCATTCTTTGACTAAATATATTGGCGGTCATGGCACTTCTGTCGGCGGTATTATTATAGATTCAGGCAAGTTCGATTGGGTTGCAAATAAAGAAAGGTTTAAAGTATTAAACGAACCTGATCCTTCATATCACGGTGTAGTATATACCGAAGCTTTAGGCGCGGCTGCGTATATCGGCCGGTGTCGGGTTGTACCTCTTAGAAATACAGGTGCTGCAATTTCGCCAATGAATGCTTTTCAAATTTTACAAGGCTTAGAAACACTTGGTTTGCGCATGGAGCGTCACTGTGAAAATGCAGAAAAATTAGCGCAGTATTTATCTAACCACGATAAAGTAAACTGGGTTAATTATGCAGCGCTTGCTGACAGTCCATATCATGCTGCTTGCCAAAAAATATCAGGCGGAAAAGCTTCTGGTATTTTAAGTTTTGGTATTAAAGGCGGCGCTGAAGCGGGCACTCAATTTATTGATGCGTTGCAAATGATTTTACGTTTGGTCAATATTGGTGATGCTAAATCGTTGGCTTGCCATCCAGCATCCACTACCCATAGACAACTTAATGAAGATGAATTAAAAAGTGCTGGCGTTAGCACTGAATTGGTTCGTATTTCAGTCGGTATTGAAAATATCGATGACATTATTGCCGATGTAAGCCAAGCGCTAGATGCTGTGACTGTTAGTTAATAAGAGTAATTAATGAAGTTAGAATCGATCGCTTTGCATCACGGATACGAAGCCGAAGCGACAACTAAGGCTGCTGCTGTGCCTATTTATCAAACCACATCTTACACGTTTGATAATACACAGC
This sequence comes from Catenovulum adriaticum, assembly GCF_026725475.1. Lineage (NCBI taxonomy): Bacteria > Pseudomonadati > Pseudomonadota > Gammaproteobacteria > Alteromonadales > Alteromonadaceae > Catenovulum > Catenovulum adriaticum. The sequence goes on along the minus strand of NZ_CP109965.1, from coordinate 3,052,045 downwards.
ACGGAGCCGACTTAAATAACATGAAAGTTAAGGGTAATATTTATACCCGAATTATGAACCCAACCGCTGACGTGCTGGAAAAGCGTGTTGCTGAAATGGAAGGCGGAATCGCCGGCCTGGCTTTGGCATCTGGAATGACAGCCATCACTTATGCTATTCAATCGTTAACTGAATCTGGTGATAACATTGTGAGTACTAGCCAGTTATATGGCGGTAGTTACACTTTATTTTCACACGTATTACCTCGAATGGGGGTTAATGTGAAAATGGTGAGCGCTGACGATTTTGCAGGGTTTGATGCTGCAATTAACGACAGAACGAAAGCGATTTTTTGTGAATCGATAGGAAACCCAGCAGGTAATGTGGTTGATGTTGCTAAATTGGCGGACATTGCGCATCACCATGGCATACCGCTGATTGTTGATAACACGGTGGCAACCCCTTATTTATGTAAACCAATTGAGTTGGGTGCTGATATTGTGGTGCACTCTTTAACTAAATATATTGGCGGGCATGGCACCTCTGTTGGTGGGGTTATTGTCGATTCTGGTAAATTTGATTGGGCGGCAGATAAAAAGCGTTTCAGAGTGCTTAATGAGCCCGAACCTGCGTATCATAATTTAAATTTTGCCCAAGCCTTAGGCGAGCTGGCTTATATTACTCGTTGTCGGGTTGTTTCGCTTAGAATTACTGGCGCTGCAATTGCGCCTATGAATGCGTTTCAAATCTTACAAGGGTTAGAAACTTTAGGGCTTAGAGTTGAGCGCCACTGTCAAAATGCCCAAAAGCTGGCCGCATTTTTATTAAAACATAATAAAGTAAATTGGGTTAATTATGCAGCCTTGCCGGATAGCCCTTATTATCAAAATTGTCAGAAAATATCAGGTGGAAAAGCATCTGGTATTTTAAGTTTTGGTATTAAAGGCGGAGCCCCCGCCGGTGCGCAATTTATTGATGCGCTGCAAATGATATTAAGATTAGTGAACATTGGCGACGCTAAATCGTTAGCTTGCCATCCGGCGTCGACTACGCATCGCCAACTAACACCTGAGCAGTTAAAAAGTGCGGGTGTGAGCCAAGAACTCGTCAGGATTTCTGTTGGTATTGAACATATTGACGATATTATTGCCGATGTAAGCCAAGCATTAGATAGCGTGATTGTATAACCCTTTACCTGATCGTAAAAGAGATGAAGTGAGAGCTGAATTAAAAGCAAAAATCATCCAAGTTTGTGATAAAAAAATAGCAGCAAAAGGAGACTCTGTGGGTGTCTCCTTTTATGCTTTTTTCGCCAATAAAAACGATGATCCAGAATTATTAATGGAAGCTGCCACGTGGTGGATTCAAACACATCAACTCGACCATTTTGAAAAAGCGGCCAAAATTAAAGCTATGGTTATTGAGGGAGAGTGAGTTCTGCTTAAATTATAAAATGTCTTCAAATGGATCTAGCTTGCCTACCTTAACCGCTAATAGTAGAATGAATATTCATTGAACAGGAGAAATGACATGGCTCAACCAATAAAAAGAGTAACTATTACCAAGCGTAAAGAGCCTCTAACTGATTTTGCTACATTAGCTATTGTTGGTCGTCATGCTGCTCGCTCTGCCAGAGCTAAAGCAATTGAAAATGGCGTGGGTTATACATTCGCCAAAGAGGGTCGAATAATGAAAAAAAATGCTGATGGTTCGACCCAAGTTGTTAAAATTATGGACGATTTTGACGATTTTCCCTCTTTAGAAGATGAATTGTGCCAAGGTTAAGGTTAATTGCTGGTCCAAATGGTTCAGGTAAAACGACCTTAACGAATGAACTGAGGAATCGATACGATGTTCCTCTAGGCTATTATGTTAATCCTGACGAAATTGAAATAAACTTGCATGATATTGAGTCCGATCCAATTAAGCGTTCTTTACTTGCCCAAAAATTAGCAACCCGATATCGGCAGTCTTGGTTAGATAAAAAAGAATCTCATAGTTATGAATCTGTTATGAGTCACGTTAGCCATTTAGATTATATTAAACAAGCTAACCTTTTGGGCTTTAAAACGTATCTTTATTATGTATGTATTGCAGATCCAGAAATCAATATTGATCGAGTAGATGAAAGAGTTAAACTAGGCGGCCATCCAGTTCCAATTGACAAAATCAAAAGCCGTTACAAGCGTAGCTTAGCCCAACTCTACGATATGGCAAAGCATTGCCATAGAGCCTATTTTTTTGATAATACAGATTTATTAGTCCCCATAGCAGAAATAACACCTAAAGGCATGCTAGACGTTAAAGAAAAAGAATATAACGAAGTTAAACCTGTTTGGTTTCGTGATAATTTACTCATTAAATGGGATAAAAATAAAAGGCGAATATTACGTTAATCGCTTTATTTTCAACCTAACTTTTCTAAATACTCTTTTAAGACATGAGCGTGCGTATGTTGTTTATCTTTTGCACCGTAAAGCAAAATTAAATTTTTGGTATTAACAGCATCAAGGCATTCTTTGGCTACTGGCTTACATTCACTTAATTCAGATAAGTATTTTTTTCTAAAATCGCTCCATTTATCGGGATCGTGATCAAACCATTTTCTCAGTTCATTACTCGGGGCTAACGCTTTCCAGTGTGCGTTGAGTTGAGCTTCTTCTTTAGATATACCGCGAGGCCATATTCGGTCAATTAAAGCATGATAGCCTTGCGGCATGTTTTCATCATAAATACGGTGAATTTTAATTTGCATTTTTCCTCCTAATTTTATGATATTTAACTAAAACGCTGGGTAAGAAGTTAACATATTGAATTTTTTATCCAGAGTTTAAGTTGTTTAGGGCGACACCTAAAATTATAAAGCTAGTGCAACTGATCGATTATGGAAAGTCGGTTTTCCTTTTTTGTGAGCTAGATCGCGTGTTAGTTAAGTCTTCGACGATTGCTTTGTTTGCACTTGGTACAAGCTAAACCAAAGTAAAAACAGCACCACAGAATTAAATAAATGCCAGCCAAAGTGCGTGCCTAATGGAAATTGCTCGCAAATATTTTGGTCTATGGTGCGCATTGTTAGCGATATGCAAAAACATAAGCTGGCGAGTAATAGTGCCAAGTCTAATTTAGCGTTTCGGACTTTAGCCAAAATACTAAAGACAATTAAAATAATAATGCTGGGCAGATACATTTCAGAGCCGTTTATATCAAATGGGATCACTTTGGTTGCAACTACAGATACAATAAAAATCACAAAGCCAATGACAGTTTGAAGCGGCGTAAATTTAAGCGCATACCTTAGATAAGACCATAAAAAGATAACCTGAAAAATATAAATAGGAATAATATCTGCCATCATCGACCAATAATTAGCCAAGGTGTGAAATAAAAAGCTTCCTACACCAATGATGACCATAAAACTGGCAAGCAATTTTAAATGCACAGGGGCGGGTGTTTTATTTGATGATTGAGACATTAAATAAAATGCCAAAAGGCCAGCTAAAATAAAGCCTAAATTCGTTAAAGCATTAACGGGTTCTGACCAAAAGCTTAAATCAATTCGTTCGCAGTAATAATCCATTTATATCTCGTGTTGTTATAGGCTGATTAGCCCTTCTTTAAAGTAAAAATTAAAATTAAAAGTTAAGAACTAAAAACATATTTTAGTATAATTTTATTTATTATTTTTCATATAACACATGTGTGCATATGCTGGTTTGGGTAAAAACTCATCTAGCAATCATGCTTAAAATTCCAGTCGACTCACGCCTAAACCGTTACCTTTTATGACTTTTATCTGTACAGGAATACGCTCTTTTAATGCGTCTATGTGGCTGATCACCCCAATCATTTTGCCGCTAGCGTTTAACATATCGAGTGCATTTAAAGCTGTGTCTAGGGTATCGGCATCAAGCGTGCCAAAGCCTTCATCTAAAAAGAGTGAGTCTATACTGGTTTTATGGCTGACTAAATCAGATAAACCGAGCGCAAGCGCTAAGCTTACTAAAAAGCTCTCACCACCCGATAAGGTTTTTGTGTCACGAATGGTATCGGCTTGCCAAGTATCTATTACTTCTAGCTCTAAATTTTCATTGGTTTTTCGTTGTAACTGGTAGCGGCTATGCAAGCGGTTAAGTTGATTATTAGCCAAATAAACGAGCTGCTCTAATGTTAAACCTTGAGCGTATTTTCTAAATTTATCGCCCTCCGCAGAACCAATTAAATCATTGAGCTGTGCCCAATCTTGATGCTGTTTTTGGTAGTTTGTCAGCATTTTGATTAAGTCTTGCTGTTTGTTTTGGCGAGCTTGGTCACTGCTTAACTTTTGTTGAATTTCGCCTAAATTTAATTGAGTCTGGTTAAGTTGATCATCTAGCTCTGCCACTTTTTGGGTTAGTTGTTCAACACTTTGTGCTGAAGCCGTATCTAGCTGAGTTAGTTTGCTAGTAAGTTGTTCAAACTGAACTTGATGGTTATTTAGTTGGCTTTTGGCTGCTAGTTGGTTTTGTTTAAGCCGCTCAAATTCAGCCTGTAATTGGCTAATTTCATCGTCGGTTAAACAGGCATTTTGCCACTGCTCAATGCTCGTAAATTGGCTTTGGGCTAATGCATTTTGCCAATCCAATTTTGCTTGAGTTAACTCGCTTTGCAAATGGTGATTTTGCTCGGTTAATAAATTGAGTTGGCTTGAAATGCTTTGTTTGTCAGATTCTGTTTGTTGTGTATTTTTTTCAGCCTGACGATAGCTTTGCTCTAACTGCTCAACTTGCTGCTGCATTTGTGCTTTAGCTGACTTAATGGATTGCTCCCCAAATAACTCAACTCTCTGTTTTGATAGGTTTTTTAGTTGTTGCTTTAATTCATCGATTTGCTGTTTTATTTGCTCAATTTGTTGAGTTAGCTTAGTTTGTGTTTGTTGTAGGTAAGTTAGCGCTTGGGTTTGTTTTTCTTGTTGGTGATTAATGTCTGATAGCTTCGTTTGGTTTTGTTCGAAGCGAGTCATAATTTGATTTAGCTCGGTTAAATAATCCGATAAATTGTGCTCATGAGCAGATGAGTTTAATTGTGTGCTATCTAATTGATATTGTGAAAATTCATCGGTAAGTGAAAGCTTTATTTGTTGCTTTTGCTCTGCTAACTCTAACGTTTGATGATTTAACTCAGTTTGTTGTTGCGTTTGAGACTGTTTATTCTCTTGATGATGTTGCTCATTAAGTTGGCACTGAGCTAATTTATTTTGTAAATCCGTGAGTTGGTTTTGCTGCTGAGTTAAATTTTGTTCATCTAATTCTGCTTGTTTTAGTATTTTTGCAAGCTCGGCTTGCTGTTGGTCGTCGTCGCTGAGTTGAGTCATTAACGGTTGGATATTGTCTGTATTAAAGCCATTGGTGAAATGATCCAGTTTTAAGCAAGTAGATAATTCCATGCAAAGCAGCTCAATTTGTTTAAGCTGCTGATTAAGCTCTGCTTGCTGCTCTTGATTAAATTTTAGTTGTTGTTCAAAGGTTGTGAGTTGTTGTGAACCACTTTGGCCTTGTTGTTCAACTCGCTCAAGGTCTTGTTTTAATTGGTCTAACCTGTGTTGTGTCTCGTTTTCATTAATTGACTGATATTCCTCAACGAAGGGATGCTCAGTTGAACCACACAAAGGGCAGGCTTGTTTTGCTTGTAATGCGTTTCTGTGCTCAGCTAAAGAAGCAATAACTGCTTGCTGTTTAAGGAGTTGGGTCAAATCACTAACTTGCTGTTTAATTGATTTATATTGCGATCTCAGTGATTTAACGATTGGAGTTTGCTGATCAACTTGTTGCTGCCAATGTGTAATGCTTTGTTTAGTTTTAAGCTGTTTATCCGTTAAGATTTGCCATTGATTAAGTTGATATAACAGGGTTTGCCTGCTGGTTTGTGTTTGACTTAACGCGTCTAATTTTTGTTTAAATTCGTTCAGGGTTTGACCTGACAAGGTTTCGGAAAGCTGTTGCTGTACATTGGCGATTTGTCTGTTTTTATCGTCTATTTGCTGATTAATTTGACGAATTTGGTTTTCAAGCTGAATTAAAGTTTTATCTGTATCTGTTTTATGGTGGTGAAGCTGGTTTAGCTTTTCAGCTAGCACTTGTTCATTGTCAGTTAACTGCTTGATTTGCGTATTTTGCGTTTGCCAATATTCTAGCTTATCTAGGCTTAACCCCGCTAAATTCGAATGTTTATTAAGCCAAACCTGCAATTCTTTTTGCTGTTGTTGATTATGATTTAATGCGTTTTGTAATTGCGTTTTTTCGGTTTGATGACGAGCTAACTCTGGTGAAAGTTGAATTAACTGCTGATTAAGCGGCTCAAGTTGAGTATTGATACGGTTAATTTGATTATCCAGCGGTTCTATTTTTTCGTCAATTAATTGATTTTGCTCAGCTTGTTGTGTTTTTCGTGTGGTTAACTCTGTTTGTTTAGTGGTTAGCTGAGCGATTTGGCTTTGTTGTCGCGTCTCAAGCTGGGATAACTGCTTGTTCAGTTCGGTTTGCTGATTTTTATTTTGCTGGGCTTGCTGCTCTAACTTTTGTTGAGCCTGATAAATTGGCTTAAGCTTGTTGGCGGGCATCGCCTGTTCTAATGTTGTTTGCTTAGGCTTAAAGTTTTGCAAGCTTTGTTGTGTGTGGGCAAGCTCAGTATTTGCTAAGTTAAGGTTTTTTTCAGCGGTTTCAAGCTGTTCAATGAGCTGCTTTAATTGAATGTGCTTATCTAAATTTTGTTTTAGGCTAAGCTTGCTTTGTGCCAGTTCAGTTTGTTCACTTTGCAGTTGAGCTTTTTCGGTTTCGCTAAGTAGCTCGACACTTTGAGCTTGTAGCTCTAATTTTTCTAGATGCGTTTTACTGTCTTTGTAATTGAGATAAACTTGGCGGGATATTTGGCTGTAAATTTCTGTGCCCGTTAGCTCTTCTAGCAATTCAGCCCTGTCTTTACCACTGGCATTTAAAAATTCAGCAAATTTACCCTGAGATAGCAACATAGATTTTGTAAATCGAGCAAAATCTAAACCTGAAATTTGCTCAATTTTTTGTCTGACCTCACTGAGTTTATCGGCAATAATTTTACCATCGCTGATTAATGCTAAAGTTGCTTTGGCAGGTTGTAAATTTCCCTCGGCTGAATTTCTGGCCCGTCTTTGCTGCCAAGTCGCGCGATAGCCGACACCTTTAACTGAAAACTCAACCTCGGCCATACACTCGGGCGTATGGCGGGTCATAATTTCGTTATTGCTGGCCGATACTTGAAGCCGCGGTGTTTGATGATACAAAGCTAAACAAATGGCATCTAACAATGTGCTTTTACCTGCACCTGTCGCCCCGGTAATAACAAATAAGCCATTGCTGGCAAAAGGCTCTTGTTGAAAATCCACATGCCAATGGCCTTTAAGTGAATTGAGGTTTTTAAGGGTTAAACTGAGGATTTTCATAAAGCCTTGATTCGTAATTAGTATGGTGGGCCAATAACTTTATATCATACTAAAATCATTCAAGGATGCGAACCGACAACCGGTTTTATTAATTGGGTTTATTAATTGAGCTTATTGGTGCAAACTTATTGCTCACATTGATTAAGCTCATTGACCCAAATGACTTTGTTGGTATTAAAATCAGCTTGCTTAGCTTTTTTTATAAACGCCTGTTTGGTTTGAGCTGAAACATCTTTGGTTCGAGACAGTAACCATAAATAGTCTGTATTAGGGCCAGAGACAAAAGAATATTGGTATTGACCATTAAGTTTAGGGCCTAACTCAAATACCACGTAAGAGCCATAAAATGGTCCAAAAAAAGAAACTTTAAGATAACCTTTAGATTTTTCATCCACAAAATTTGCGTTGCCTTCTGCTTTGTCCCATTTTTGTTCGCATAAGTTAAAGCCGCGGTTTATTACTTTTACACTGCCATCCTGATTTAGTTGATACTCTGCGGTGACTTGATTCATATCTTCCTCAAAACTGTGAGGCAGTCTGGCAACTTCATGCCATTTACCCAGATACGCATCAAGTTCAAAAGAATCAACGGGTTTAATTTTATCCGGCAGACCTGTGCAGCTAAGTAACCCTAAACTTAAAATTAGCAATATAAAGGGACGAAACAATTTAATGAGCATATTTAGTTTCCTTTTATTAAATAGTTAAAGTGTATACCCAAATCGCACCAGAATGGATTAATGCTAACTGAATTTGTATGTTAATTAAGGTGATGTTTAAGATTATTCTTTTGCCACTTTAACGGGGGTTGTCCAAATTGTTTTTTAAAGCAACGGGTAAAATATTGGCTGTTGGTAAAGCCTAGATCAAAAGCTAAATCAGTTATAGATAATTTAGGTCTTTTTAAAAGTAAATCACAAGCGTGCTGCAACCGACATCTATTTAGGTAATTTAGGGGGCTTGTATTGGTTAATTGCTGGCAATAGTTACTAAAAGCTGAGCGTTTCATATCGCAATGTTTTGCCATGCGCTCTAATGTCCAATCAAATGCTGCAAGCTCTGTATTTTGTTGTAGTTCATTTAGGAATATTTCAACGGTTCTGGCGCGTGTAGTTAAGCGTGATTCAGTGACTATGTTTTGAGTGCGTAGGAGTTCTAGTAAGGTCAGTAATAGCTGGTTTAAATTGATTTGTATATGCGATAAATAATGCTCAATTGGCTCAGCTACAACATAGGTTTGCAGTCGTTTAAAAATGTGTAATATTTCGTTATTAGCTTGCCATGCTGGGTGTTCATTGCCACGTAATAGGCGCTCTAATTCTTGTTTATCAGAATTGGTTAAAATGCACCACTCTGGCCATCGCCAGCTTTGGTTTGGTTGTCTAACGCCTACGTCTAAAATAATCCAATGCAGGCGTCCGGGGTGTAAATTAGGAGAGCCGACCTGGTGTAACTGCCAAGGCCGAGTAATGGTTAGTGTTTTTGATGGGGTTAAGTAATTATTACCATCTACGATAAGTGTATTTGTGCCGTTTTCTTGAAAACATATTTCGATGCCTTCATTTCTATGAGGCTCAATTCCCCAATCTTGCTCCTCTACAACATGCATAAAACCCATGCTGCCTATACCCAATAACTCTCCTTTTGGAATTACTTTTCCCGGATAATTGCCATTTGTTAGTGCATTTAGCGTTATTTTTTGATCTTTTACTGCAGACAATTGTGGTAAACAATTATCTATTTCAAAGCGTAATTTATCCAATGTGTAAGTGGGTTTAGACATAGTTGGCTCAGTAAATTCGAATCTGGAAATTTTATAATATTTACCATTTAGGTAATTGTGCAAGTTTTTTCTATCTTTATTGCTAGTATAGGTTGTTAATGGCTTTGTTCAATCTTAAGAAGAATGTAAATAATGAAAAGTTTAAGCTTAATTAAACCAGGTAAGTTTGGCTTTATAGAAACGCCAACACCCCAGCTGCAGCAAGGTCAAACTTTAGTCAAAGTTTTATCTTGTGGGGTTTGTGGTTCTGATATTCATGCGATGAGCGGCAAGCAACCTTTTTTTAATTATCCACGCATACTTGGTCACGAGTTATGTGTTGAGGTTATTGAAGCCCATGCACAAGATCATATAAAAGTGGGTGACCGTTGTGTTATCGAGCCATATTACTTTTGTGGTGAATGTGTTGCCTGTCGCAAGGGCAAAACCAATTGCTGTAATAAGCTTAGTGTACTGGGGGTTCATTTTGATGGTGGTCACACGTCAGTTATTTCTGTACCAACAGAGTATTTGCATAAAGCCAATGCACTCACTATAGAACAAGCTGCTTTAGTTGAGCCATTAGCGATTGGTTGCCATGCAGTTAATCGAGCCAATGTGCAACCGGGTGAACCAGTCGTTATTTTGGGCATGGGCACAATTGGCCTGGCGGCAGCGTTTTTTGTAAAAGCGCAAGGCGCGACGCCTGTTATTGTTGATATTGACGAAGGCCGTTTAAATTTTGCTGAAAAAACACTTAACTTAGGTACGGCGCTTAAAGCGCAAGACAATATAGAAAAAGCGTTAATTGAACATTTTGGTGAATTACCTGCATGTGTGATTGATGCAACAGGCAATCAATTTTCAATGAACAACTGCTTCAACATAGTCGAATATGGTGGACGCATTGTTTATATTGGTTTGTTCCCCGGAGATACTACTTTTGATGCGGAGCGCTTTCATCAACGTGAAATCACTTTGCTGGCCAGTCGAGCAGCTCTCTCTTGCGATTTTAAAACAGTCATAGACGCTATAGCCAACAAAGTGTTTGACCCAACCCCCATGATCAGTGAGCGATTAAGTTTTGCAGAGTTAGACCAACAATTACCTAAGTTAGTTGGTAAAGCAGGCTTGATAAAAGCCATTATTGATTATTAAACCAGATTGCGAATTTAAACATATGAAAATTACTAAATTAGAACCCATTATTTTACATGCACCTGTTACAAAAGGTGGTATTAAAGACAGCACGCACTCGATTACTCATTGGGGCGCACCTGGTGTCGCTATTCATACCGACACGGGCCATGTCGGTTATGGTTTTTCGGGTACTCATGCACATTTACCGACTGATAAATTAATCGTTGATTGTATTGTTAATAGTTTTGGCCCGTTATTAATTGGCGAAGATATCATGGCTACCCGTGCGCTTTGGCAAAAATTATATAAATCTAGCGAAATATACTGGGTTGGCCGTTCGGGTATTACTCATTTAGCTTTAGGTGCCATTGATATCGCTTTGTGGGATTTAAAATGTAAGGCGTTCGATGTGCCATTATGGAGCTTAAAGGGGGCGTCAGGCAATGAGAAGTTAGAAGCTTACAACACAGATGGCGGCTGGCTAAATTGGAGTAAAGAGCAGCTGGTATCTGATTGTAAACGTATGGTTGAAGAGCAAGGCTATCGTGCAGTTAAAATTAAAGTAGGTGGAGATTCTGGCACTGAAGATTTGCGCCGAATAGAAGCTGTGCGCAAGGCTCTTGGTGATGATATTCGTATTATGACTGATGCTAATGGTCGCTGGTCATTACCAGAAGCTATTCGCTTGGGGCAGCGCTTAGCTGACTTTGATATTACTTGGATTGAAGAGCCAATGGGGTTTGATGATGTAAAAGGGCATCAACGTCTTGCCAATACGATTACAACGCCAATTGCTTTAGGTGAGCAGTTATATTTAACTCAACAGTTTAGAGATTTTATTCAAGCTGGAGCGGTCGACTTTGTTCAGCCTGACATAGTACGTTTAGCGGGTATTACTGAGTGGTGGACAGTTGCTGAACTTGCCCATGCAAATAATTTACCTGTGGTGCCGCATGTTGGTGATATGGGGCAAGTTCATCAGCATTTGTGTTTGGCTCATCCTGCTTGTCATTTGTTGGAATACATACCATGGCTGAAAGATTGGATGAAGCATCCAGCGCAAGTGAAAGATGGTTATTACCTTGCCCCTCAAGCTGCGGGAGCAGGCATGGAGCCAACTGAGCATGCGTTAGCTACCATAAATAAAATTTAGTGGGAGCTTGCTATGAAAAAATTTAAATTGTTTTTGGTGTTGCTGAGTTTGTTCTGCGTGCAAGCATCGGCGCTGTCGCCTTACGAAAATAAACTGCAATCGGATGATAAGCAACGCCTTGGGTTAATTGCGTTTGCCAAGCTTGAGCAATTAACTGAATTAAAAAATTTAGCTAAGTCTATCGAGCAACAAACAATGGATAATACGCATAAGGACATAGACAAACTAAGTATTTATTTTAAACCTTTAAAGCAAAAGGTCATGGTATTTGCCTATTTTGAAAGTGACGATAAAAGCATTCTGGGTTGGGAGCATCGTTTAACTAATAGCTCACCACAACTAAAGCAATTTTCCGAGCGGTTAACCCCGCATTCACGGGCTAATAAACACAATGTGTGGTTGCGTATGGAATGGATGAATTTAGTGGCCAGCGATAAAACTTTTCCGCACAACAAAGTTGCGCAACGTATGGGGTTTATGAGTCGTTTAAAGCCCGAGTTTGAATTGCAGTATCGGCAGTTGCATCAGCTCAACTGGCCAGGGGTAGTTGATGGCATGGTGAAGTCGAATTATCGCAATTGGACCAGCTTTTTAATTGAAGACGGTGACGCATTGCTGCTGTTCACTTTTGCTGAATACATAGGATCAGATATTAAAGCTGATAACCAAAAAATGGCGGCAGATCCCACGACTCAAAGATGGTGGACGCATACTGAAGAATGTTTAATTAATTTGCACGGCGAAGGCAACTGGTCGTCGATGACACCATTATTAGAGGTTTCAAAATGAGGTTAAAAAACAAAGTCGTATTTTTAACAGGCGGCTCTGACGGTATTGGTTGGGCGTGTGCTAAAGCATATGCAAGTGAGGGAGCGACTGTCATTCTGTGCGGGATAGAGGATGATATGGCCAAAGAACGGGCCAATAAATTGCCGGGCAAACATTTAGGTATAAAATGCGATGTTTCTAATGAAAATGATGTGGCTAACACCATTGCGATGATCATTGAAAAATATGGTCGCTTAGATGTTATACACAATAATGCTGGGGTTGGAGCGCCCACAAAACCAATTCACACAACTACAATGGATGAATGGAATTGCGTATTTAACGTGAATATAAAAAGCGTTTATTTAACGACTAAATATGGTTTTGACGCTTTAAAGGCCTCTAAAGGCTGCATTTTAAATACCTCAAGTATGGCAGGCATTTTGGGTCAAGAAAACCACGCAGCTTATACCGCGACTAAAGGCGCTATGAATTCTTTAACTAAATCTATGGCGCTTGATTATGCAACGTATGGCATTCGAGTTAATGCGGTTTGTCCTGCGGGAACTTGGACGCCCATGTTACGCGAATGGGTAAGTGAACAAGCAGATCCAAACCAAATGGAAGCCTATTTAGATGGCATTCATGCATTGGGTTATTGCCCAGAAGGGGATGTTATTGCCTCTGCTTCGGTCTATTTAATTTCAGATGATGCGCGCTTTGTGACTGGCACCATTCACCATGTATCAGGTGGCGCTGAATTAGGCTATCGCCGCATTTAACTATTAAGAAGTAAAAATATGAATTATCAAGTTGAACAAAATAGTTTGCATCAGCAAGTTGCGCTGGTAACAGGTGGCGGCACAGGCATTGGTTTTGCCATTGCTCAAGCTTTGGTTAAAGCTGGCGCTCAAGTGTGCATTACTGGACGCCGACAAAATATGTTGGAAGAGGCAGTTGCTAAGCTGGGTAATACTGCCACTTTTTACGCTGGTGACATTACTAACGCAACTGACAGAAATAAAATGGTAGCGCATACCCGCACAACGTTTGATGCAGATATTACCCTATTAGTGAATAACGCAGGACAAAATATTAAAGCCCCTGCGTTAGATGTCACTCAAGACTCATTTGACGATGTACTCAATACTCACGTTAAAGCAGGGTTTGCTTTGTCGCAATTGGTTGCCCCAAACATGATAGCGAATGGACAAGGCTGTATTTTATTTATGGCTTCTATGGCTTCTTTTATGGGAGTGCCCAATATCATCGCTTACACCACAGCCAAAACCGCAGTGTTAGGATTAACCCGTGGTTTGGCTGCTGAATGGTCGTCACTTGGAATTAGGGTAAACGCAATTGCTCCCGGTTGGATTCACACCCCAATGACAGATCAAGCATTTGCCAATGATACTCAACGCAAAGACAAAGTGTTGTCGCGTACCCCAATGAACAAAATGGGCGAACCAACAGATATCGCTAATATGGCCGTGTTTTTAGCATCAAGTAACGCAAAATTTATCACTGGCCAATGTTTTACCGTAGATGGCGGTGCGGCCATCGGTTTTTAATTGGGGAAGTACATCAATGCATATTCATTGGATAGATCTAACGATAATAATATCTTATTTATTAGGTATTACTGCGTTTGGTGTCTATGTTGGTCGTAACTCGGCTAGCTCATCGTCAAACTACTTTTTGGCAAGTCGCTCATTACGCTGGCCAACTATTGGTTTAGCCTTATTCGCAACCAACATTTCAACCGTACATTTAATTGGTTTAGCCGCATCTGGTTATGACCAAGGTATGGTTGTTGGTAACTTTGAATGGTTAGCGCCGTTTTTACTTATACTGTTGGGTTTAGTATTTGCACCGTTTTATTTCCGTTCAAAAATTTCAACTTTACCTGAATATATCGAAGGTCGGTACGGCCCAACATCACGTACAGTGCTAGCCGTCATGGCGGTTATCGGCGCACTATTTATTCATATCGGTGTAACGCTTTATGCCGGTGCGGTTGTTTTTCAAAGTTTTGTTGATTTAGATATTATTTATTCAATTCTGGTCATCTCAGCATTAACATTAATTTATACCGCCCTAGGTGGCTTACGAGCGGTTGTTGTAACAGAAGCTATTCAAACCGTTATCTTATTAATAGGCGCAATTGCTGTTACTTACTTTGCATTGGTTGCGCTAAGCGATATGGGAATCACTTCATTAGACCAATTAAAAGCATCAGCAAAACCAGATCAACTAAGTATGATCAGGACTGAGGGTGATTACAGCTGGTACGCAATGTTATTAGGTTACCCAATTTTAGGTATTTGGTACTGGTGTAGTGATCAAACTATTGTACAACGTGTATTAGGTGCTAAAACTGAGCGTGATGCACAATTAGGTCCTATCTTTGCAGGTTTCTTAAAAATTATGCCAGTGCTATTTATGGTATTACCTGGCGTTATTGCTTACGTTTTATTCCAAGAGCAAATTGCAGATAACAAAGACGCTACGTTAATCGTAATGATCAAAGAATTATTGCCTGTTGGTTTACAAGGTGTTGTGATCGCGGGCCTATTAGCAGCATTGATGAGTACAGTTGCTGGGGCTTTAAACTCAACGGCGACATTAGTAAGTATTGATATTGTTAAACGTGTTAAACCAGATGTTGAAGATCACAAGCTTGTTTACTACGGCCGCGTAACAGTTGCTGTTGTACTTTTATTAGCAATTGCTTGGTCTACTCAAGGTGAAAAGTTTGGTGGTATTTTTGAGGGTATTAACCAAATGATCGCTGTGCTTGCACCACCTATTAGTGCGGTATTTATTTGGGGTATCTTCTGGCCTCGAGGTACAGAAAAGGCCGCCCTTTATACCCTAATCGGTGGCTTTTTATGTGGCGCAATTGTTTTCTGCTTAGACTTTCCGGCCGTATCTGGCTTGTTTTTAGGTAACGATGAGGCTGGCAATCCAGTTCGTTTCTTTACTGATCAACTCGGCATTCCATTTATGTTGCAGGCTTGGTGGTTGTTTGTCATTAGTAGCATTATTTTGATTGTTGTTAGTTATTTGACACCTAAACCAGAGCAAGCGGTTGTTGAAAAATTTTGCTGGAAGAGCCCGCTGTTGGTATTAACTGAAAAACCAATTTCAGGTATTACAGATGCGCGTATTATGAGTTTGTTACTTATCGCGGTTATGGCATTGTGCTACGCATTGTTTATCTAATAAGGTATAAAAATATGAATAACAAAATTTTTAAACATAAAGTTAAATATTTAGCTGCTGTTATATTTGCAGCGAGCGCTATGGGGTGTAATGCGACAGAAACACCGCAAAGCACTAGCAAAAGTAGTAAAAAAACCACAGAGCTTTATGATGAAAGCTGGGAATCTTTATCCAAAGTAAACCATAAACCGGATTGGTTTCAAGATGCTAAACTTGGTATTTATACACACTGGGGACCAACTTCTACTGCTAATATCGGCATGAAACAAGCTGCGGGCTGGTATGGTTTAGATATGTATATGGACAAAGTATACGATTGGAAAACGGGTGAGGTTAGGTTATTTGGTGAAAGCAAAGAATCGCGCCCATCATACGCCTACCAACACCATGTGAAAACGCACGGTCATCCATCAGAGTTCGGTTTTAAAGATATTATTAAAAGCTTCAATCCTGATAAGTTTGATGCAAAGGAATGGGCAGATTTATTCAAGAAATCGGGTGCTAAATTTGCTGGTCCAGTCGCCATTCATCACGATAACTACGCAATGTGGGATAGTGAAGTAACGCGTTGGAACTCAAAAGCGACAACAGGTAAAGATATTGTGGGCGAGCTAAGCAAAGCGCTTAGAGAGCGTGATTTAAAAGTGATCACCTCATTTCATCATGCCTTTACTTGGGTTTATTTCGCTAACGCATACAACTTTGACGCAACTGCAGAAACGGCTGATTTATATACTGACCAGCACGATTTAACAGATTTTAAACCTAATAAAAAATTCCATGACCGTTGGTTTGCTAAGTTAAAAGAAGTGATAGACAACTATCAGCCAGATGTTATCTGGTTTGATTGGTGGGTTGAATTTTTGGATGAAGAGTACCGCAAAAAATTTGTAGCTTATTACTACAACAAAGCTAAAGAGTGGGATAAAGAAGTCGTCATTAACTACAAAAATACTTCATTCCCCAGTTCTACTGGTATTTTAGATTACGAGCGTGGTCGTCCTAATAAGCAAAAAGATGAATTTTGGATGACAGATACGTCACCCGGCGCATGGTTTTATTATGAAAACGCCAAATTTGTCGAGCCAAACGAAATTGTCGATATCTTAATTGATATTGTCTCAAAAAACGGTTTGATGTTGTTAAACGTGCCGCCTAATCCTGATGGGTCTATTCCACAAGAAATGCACGACATGTTAGGCAAGCTAGGTGATTGGTTAAACATTAATGGTGAAGGCATTTATGGTACACGCCCATGGACAACATTTGGTGAAGGTCCAACGCGTATTCGCCATGGGGGACATAAAATAGAAAAACAAAAAATTGAATACAATGACAAAGATATTCGATTTACTAAAAAAGGGGACGATACAGTTTATGCATTTGTGATGGATAAACCACAAGGCGATATTGTGATTCAGTCGCTGAGTAGTAATTTGACAGTATTACCTGGCAAAATTAAAAAAATTGAAATGCTTGGTAGCAATCAAACAGTAAAGTGGCAGCGTAATGAACAAGGCCTAGTTATTGACCAGCCAAGCTCAATACCAAGCGACTTTGCGGTTGGCTATAAAATTACGCTACTTCATGAAGAGGAAGTTGGCATCGGCGGCGAAGACCCTGGCACTAATGGTAATGGTGATTAATTTAACCATTGTTTAAAACACGGTATGCGGCTTAAAACATTTGTTTGGCGCATATCGTACTTCTTTATCGCTAAGCCATTTGGAATATAATTTTTAACAGATGAGTTTGTCTGTCGGGTGATAATTTGCTACTTTGCATCACTGTTTTTTTCCAGCCAATGTAAAGCCTTTATGCAAATTTCACCTCAAACCCCTGCACAATCAAAGCGCTTGTATCAGGTTTATTTACAGTGTGAGCCGGCTAAAAAAAATTTACTTAAGGTTTTGGCTTTAGTATATAACCCGATCAGCCAGCCTAAACTGGTTTATTTACTTGGATTAATTGACGCTAATGGCCTAGCTGACTTTGCTGATGTAGAAAACTTTTTATCTGCGGCGACTATTAAACAACTTACTCAAGCAGACTTAATCAGCCAAAATACGGATGGCATTAAAATTAACCGGCTAGTCGCTAACCAAATCAGTCAAGACTGTGCTGATAACGGTGAGTTTGATAAATTGATTCGGTTAGCTGAGCAGGTGATGCCCGTTACCTCTTCATATCATTGGCAAGGCAACTCTAAAAATGAGCAAAGGTTATTAAGAGATTTTTATTTCTTAAAAAAATGGGATCAATTTGAACACTTACTCGCCTTTAATAAAAATCCACAAATTATTGATATTCATAAAAATCAGATTTTAATTGAGCTGTTTTTTTCGCCATTTAAACTTGAAACATTTTTAGCTTTGCCAAACAGTATTCAATATCAAAGTTTTGCCACTTGGTTTAGAGTACGGCAAATGAAAGGCGGCAATATCCAGTATCCACTTGAATTGCTAGCGCAAGTTTATCAAGTTAACTCATCCAACGTATTATTAAAATATTTATTGGCCGAACAGTATTTATTGAGCGCTCGTTTTGCTGATTTTCAAGCTTTGATCCCGCATCAAGATACCAGCTGTTATGGTTTACAGCTAATTGCCAGCTTTTTGTTTTTAACCGGACATTTTGAGCAAGCAACCGGCTACTTTAATGATGCAATTAAAGCCAAAAACAAATTTGTTCGCCGAAAAAAGCAATATTTAAATGGTGTAAACGGTATTTTTTATAAACTCTGTTTATTAATGCAAGCCAATCAAACAGACAATGCTTATTATGAGGTTGCGCTCGAACAAATTAATTTTGAGCGTACCGATAAAAATTCAGATCCAGAATATTTAAGTATCAGCGAAGCTTTAACCTGGACCATAAAATGTTTAGCATCAGGCACAGAATATTTATTTTCGCCCGACCGGTTTTCGCATTTAAATCACTATGATTTATTCTCGTATCATTTAATTCAATTAAACTTTGGTTTAAGTAAAATTTGGTGCCAAGGCCGATTAGATGCTGAAGACACGGCAAAATTAGAGCAGAGCAAAACGGGCTTTAATTTAATGGGCTTGACGTTATTTGTGACGCTAAGCGAGCAGGTATTAAATTGGCCTCAAATAAAAAAATTAGACAGATTAAGCAAGCTAATCAACTTTCCTGAGCAGATTAATCAAAAAGCAGATTGGGAACTGGCGCTAGATAAGCTGATCGCATTAAAACAGCCAACAGAAGCCGAGTCTGAACAGACACCCAGCTCAGAATCCAGATTAGTTTGGGAGTTAGAGTTTGACCGTTATCACGCCAAACTAAGCGCAAAAGAGCAAAAAAAATCGGCCACTGGCTGGACAAAAGGCCGCGTTATTTCCCTTAAACGTTTGTACCATGAAGTCAGTACTTTTCATTTTTTAACCGAGCAAGATCTGCAAATTTGTCAGGCGATTAGCTTGCAGCAGAGCTGGGGATACCAAAATACGGCTCATTATGTGTTGGAAGGCGCCAGTGCTTTGCTGGCGGCAGCGAATGCGGCTAATTTATTTGTGGGTGACGATCCAGACAATCCAATTGAACTGACCCAAAAAGAGCCTGAATTATTAATTAATCAGCAAGGTGAGCAGCTTTGTTTAAGCATTGCAGATTTACCTGAACGCACGCACGGGCAAGAAAGCCCTTATTCAATTTTTGAGCTGAGTCCAGGTCATTATGCATTTACTTTGTTTAACCCATCACACTTAAAAGTAGTGGATATTATTGGCGAAACAGGTTTGTTAATTCCAATTCATGCCAAAGAGAAAGCACTTAAAAGTATTTCTGCCATTGCGCCTTTATTAAATATCCAGTCTGATTTAAACGAACTTGATACTGGGCTGGCAAAAGTGGCCTGCGATCCTCATTTGGTGATCGACATTCAACCTTTTATGGATGGGTTAACTTTTACTTGTGTGGTGATGCCATTTGGTGAAAAAGGGCCGGTTTTTAAACCCGCCATAGGCAATGTTAATTTAACCACTGAAATTGATGGCAAACGCATTGCGACTCAAAGAGATTTAATTAAAGAGCAAAAATTATTAGATCAACTGGATCAAGTTTGCCCTGAGTTTTTAGCGATGCCGGGCAATATCTTAAACGTGGAAGATAGCTTAACGGCGTTAGATACACTACAACAGCTCGAGCAAGTCGTTAAACAAAATGCAGCGTCACAGGATAATGAAAATGCTACCCGCTTACTGCCGTTAACATTACGCTGGCCTAAAGGTAAAAAATTAAAGCTCTCTAATACACTGACCAGTGAACAATTACAGTTAGCGGTGAATAAAAAAAATGAATGGTTTGATATTTCAGGTGAATTAAAAGTAGATGAGCAACAAGTAATTGATTTAAAAAAGCTGCTTGAATTAATTGGCCAAAGCAATGGTAAATATATTCGTTTAGATAGTGAACAAATTTTAACCTTATCGCAAGAGCTACAAGCCAAACTGACTTACTTTAATCAAATCACAGACGAAGGAAAATTTCATCCGCTGGCCAGCTTTCAAATAGCAGACGCAACCCAAGGCATGCGTTTAAAAACCATTCATGCCTGGGATGAACAAACTAAAAAAATGCATGAATCTAACCAGATCATGCCTTTAGTACCCGCTACATTAAAAGCCGAATTAAGAGCATATCAACGTGAAGGTTTTGAATGGATGTCAAGGCTGGCACATTGGGGCGCGGGTGCCTGTTTGGCCGATGACATGGGGTTAGGCAAAACATTGCAGGCCTTAGCTATGTTATTAAGGCGTGCTAACAACGGACCCAGTTTAGTGATTGCACCTACCTCGGTTTGTTTTAACTGGCAACAGGAAGCCGCCAAATTTGCCCCTAGCCTGAAGATTAAATTGTTTGCTGATGCCAGTAATACAAAGCAAAGACAAGCACTGCTTAGCGATTTAAAGCCATTAGATTGTGTGATTATGAGTTATGGGTTGTTACAACGAGAAATTGACTTATTAAAACATGTTCGCTGGCATACCATTGTGGCCGATGAGGCGCAGGCGCTTAAAAACCCACTGAGTAAAAGAACCAAAGCGGCTTACAATTTAAAAGCTGATTTTAAGCTGATTACCACAGGTACGCCGATTGAAAATGATTTAACTGAATTATGGAGTTTGTTCCGGTTTGTTAATCCGGGTTTATTGGGCAATTTAAAAACCTTTGGTCGTCGTTTTGCACTGCCCATCGCCAATGTTAAAGAAGATAAATTAGCGGCACATAAAGCCAGTAAAGCGCTTAAACATTTGATCCAACCTTTTATTTTAAGACGGATGAAAAACCAAGTGTTGACCGAATTGCCTCCACGGACTGAAATTAATATTCAAGTAGAGCTGAGCGATAAAGAACAAGCTTTTTACGAGGCGCTTAGACAAACGGCGATAGATAATATTAGCAATGATAACAATGCCAGCAATACAGGTGAGCAAAGAATTAAAATGCTGGCAGAGCTGGTTAAATTGCGTCAGGCCTGTTGCCATCCTGCGCTCATTTTTGCAGAGACAGATTTACCCAGTGCCAAATTAAACGCCTTGGATGAATTATTAACCGAGCTTCAAAAAAATAAGCATAAAGCACTTATTTTTAGCCAGTTTGTGGGGCACTTAAAGCTGATTCAAAAACACTTAGAATATAAGGGTATTCAATATCAATATTTAGACGGAAGCACCCCTCAAAAAGAGCGCCAAAAGCGAGTCAATGCCTTTCAGTTAGGAGAAGGTGAGGTATTTTTAATTAGCTTAAAAGCAGGTGGATTTGGCTTAAATTTAACGGCCGCTGATTATGTGATTCATATGGATCCTTGGTGGAACCCAGCAGTGGAAGAGCAAGCGTCAGACAGAGCACATCGTATGGGGCAAGATAAACCCGTGACTATTTATCGACTGATTGCCAAAAATACGATTGAAGAAAAAATAGTCGATCTGCATAAACATAAAAGAGATTTAGCTGAAAAGCTGTTATCTGGTAATGAACAAGCCAGCAAATTATCAGTTGATGAAATGCTAAGCCTATTAAAAGATACGTTTTAAGTGCAGCAAGACACCAGAGAAGCTAAGCGGTTAACTGAGCGACCTTGGTTTTAACTTGCGCATAGCTAAGTTTCTCACATATACCAAAGCCATCTACATTCGCTTTGACTCTATTTTTAGCAAATAAAGGCGTGCTAATACCGGTTAAAAATCGGCACTGGCTTTCTGGCGAGAGCGGCACATTTTTATTGGTTAAATAGGCTGACAGCTCAGTTAATATTTGTTGTAAAACTTGATCGCTTGGCCAGTTTGGCGTTGCTGAATAATCTAATTTGGCTACCTGGCCTTGGCAGACAGAGCAGTGCCCGCAATTTTCTGGCGCGCTGCGATCTCCAAAATAAGCCGCTAAGTTATAGCTTAAGCATTTATCTAATTCAAAAAAGCGAATTAGAGTGGCGATACGGGCTATTTCTTTATCTTGCTTTTCGGTGAAATATAAATGTAACTGCTCAGCTAAATTGGCTTGTTTAATCGCATCTAAATTAACTTGATAAACTTCGGTCATTAAGCGGCTTTGCAATTCAATTAAACCTTGCTGCATTAAATACTCCAGTGCGGCAATGGCTCTGGCTCTTTGATTAGGCAGGGCATTTTGCAAAGACTCAAAATTGACTACGCCCCATACTTTTTTAAACTCAGTATGGTCAAATACCTGTTGCAAAAAAGCTTGGCGCTGCGGGTTAAATTGTGCCAATAACTCTGCTTTATCGACTAAAAATTTAAGTTTAAATTCAGCAAAGTAACTATATAAAGGTTTGATTAAACCTTGAATTTCAAGCTGTACTAATATAGTTTTTAATGGCAATTGACGAATATTGGTTTGATTGGATAAATCGAGCAGTTGCATTTCCCAGCGGTAATCACCTGAATAAGATGGCTCACTTTGTTCACTTATTTGCTTAAGCAAGATTTCAAGCCCAGCTAGCTCAGGCGTATCACCATACACAAAGTTTTCAAGCGTGGTTAAACTATCTAAATTAGCTAGGGTGATACAATCAGCACTTTGTCCATCACGTCCGGCGCGGCCAATTTCTTGACTGTAGTTTTCAATAGATTTAGGTAAATCGTAATGAATAACAAAACGAATATCTGATTTATCGACCCCCATGCCAAATGCAATAGTGGCGACAATCACATCAACTTTATTAGCCATAAAATCAAGCTGAATTTGCTGGCGCTTGTCGTTTTCCATGCCAGCATGATAAGCCTGAGCGTTTATTTGTTGGCTTTGTAAAAATGCAGCTACTTGCTCAGCACTGTGCTGCAAGGTGACATAAACAATACCGGTTTGGTTTTGACTGACTTTAGATTTGATGTGATTTAGCAGCGCTTGGTTTTTATTATCTTGGCTGACAGATTCAATTTGTAGGTTTAAATTTTGACGATAAAAACCCGTTTGCACAATATGTGTTGGATCTATCTCAAATTTATTAGCCATATCCAGTTTTACTTTGTTGGTAGCGGTAGCCGTTAATAAAAGCACTAACGGAATATTTAAATCTTGTCGATAACGGGGCAGTTTTAAATAATCGGGTCTAAAATTATGACCCCACTCTGAAATACAATGAGCTTCATCAACCACCAACATTGAAATATCAACTGATTCAATAAATTGTCGAAAACGTTCATTTTTAAATCGCTCAACAGAAACCATTAATATTTTGGTTTTTTGCAATTTTACATCAGCTATAACTTGCTGGTATTCATCCGGTTTTAAGCTTGAATCCAAACTGGCGGCATTAATACCTTTTGCATTTAAAAAATCGAGTTGATCTTTCATTAAGGCTAATAATGGTGAAACCACTAAAGTTAAATTAGGTAAATGTAATGCGGTAAGCTGATAACACAAAGATTTACCTGAACCGGTTGGAAAAATAGCGAGAGAAGAAAAGCCAGATAAGAGCTGTGAGATGGTTTGATTTTGCCCAGGACGCAGCTCTGAAAAACCAAATACTTGTTGTAAGCTATTTTGAACGTCCGTAGAGATAGACATATATTTCCTTAAATTTCGATTTTAATTTGTATCTGCATGCATTGGTAAGTTAGGGCGAGGCTCTAATGCTTGATATTGGTTGTTAGACACTTTTGCAATAGTTGTTTGATTACGGCCTGACGCTTTGCTTTGGTAAAGTGCATTATCTGCTAATTTGAGTGTGCTTTCTAAACCTAATTCACAATCATATTCAACCAAGCCAAAGCTCATTGAAACAGACGCTTTGTTTGTTGTTTGATTTACCAAAATCGTTTGATTAATTTGCTTTCTAACTTTTTCAATTTTCTCGAAGGCAGAGTCTATTTGAGTTGATGGCATGACAATTAAAAACTCTTCGCCTCCCCATCGGCATACAATATCAGAGCTGCGCATACTTCCTTTCAGTAATTTAGCTACCCCAATTAATACCAAATCACCTTGATCGTGTCCTAATTGATCATTCACTTTTTTAAAAAAGTCTATATCACCTAGCGCTATGGATAAAGGAGAATGTTCGCGGTTAGCTAATGCGGTTTGTTGTTTCAACGCATTTTGCGTATACCTACGGTTGTATAGGTTAGTTAGGCTGTCGTTATTAGCGAGTTTACGTAACTTCAGCTCCTGTTTAACGGTAAGTTGCAAGGTCATGCTTAAACCTGCTGCGAGTGGGAGGTTAGCAATGGTTATATTTAAAAAATGAATCAAAGGTAACAAATTAGGGTAAGCGTAAGTGTATTCAATCTGCCCAAACCAGACATATAAACTGGCAAATAAAAACGTAATAATGCAGCTGTAAATAAAAGATGAGAAGGGCTTTAGTTTTGTATGAAGAATTATTAACGCGGAAATTGACCAAAGATAAAACTGAAAGCCTGAGTCTAAGCCTAAAGTTGCGGCCGAAAACACTGAATGACAAATAACTTCAAAAGTAAATAAATATACCGCTAAGGTGTGTTTACCCCTGCGGTTAAGCAATAAACCAATAAGCCAAATAGGCACACTAATTAGGTTTATTATCGCCATGTGTGTTGCACCAATGACAAGGAATCCTGGTATCAGCAATATATGGACTATTAACCCAAACACCCCAACCAGCGAGAGAACATAAAAACGTTTAAAATTGCTTTCATCCACGCAATCTGGGCGAGTATGAAATTTAAGTTGTTGTAAAAAACCTGCAGGCATATTGTTTGGCATCCTAAAGCCGTGTGAGCCGCTGAAAACTACAGCTATGGTGTTAGATAAAATTATAGTTACACTTTAGGCCTTTAGCAGATTATTTTTGGTGAGTTGATTTTATTAATATATCTCTACATACCGCCTTAATTTATTCAGGCTCATCTAGTGGGATATGTTTGTTGTTGTACCTGTGGGTGCCATCTTTTTTCCAAAAATTAACAGCGGGTACTTGAACTTCCCATAGTTCACTGGCATTCCATACAAAGCCATTTTTATAACGATTTAAATAGTACTCTTCATCGTAATGTGAATTTGCTCGGCTGGTTTTAAAAAATAAATTACTACTTCTGCTAACCGTCACTTCCATTTGACTTAAAAATTGTAATTGTCGTCTGGTAATTTGTTTGCATACAGGTTCATCTGGATTGTCAGGGTATAACGAGGATACGATGGCCCTTTCTATTTCGCCGCTGTCTTGCTGAATAAAGTAAACTCCAGAGCCAACTGGAAATCGGCCAACCATTTTATTAAATAAGTAGGTATATTCAGGATGATACTGTTGGTCTTGGGCACCTTGCGTGAGTGTATCGAACGCATTATAAATTTGCTGGTAATCAAATTCTGGTTTAGTCGATAAAATCATCGAAGTATAAACCATAGGAATTCGCAACAAATCACCCAATGAATCTTGTGTTTGGTTGAGCCTTTTTTGCACATCTAAAATAAACTGAATTTGTTCTGCTTCAGCATGAATAAATTCAGTTCTTTCTTGCTTGGTATCAAACCGAGTTGCAGGAATGCCTATGCCTAACTTGATATAATCTATGGTTTTTTCTAGGGTGATCTTTAATAATTGCGCTCTGTCATCTGGCGATAGCATTCTATATTTATCTTCGCCTAATAGCTCATCAACTTCAGGGCAATGGTTACCAATTGATTGTAGTAACGTTGCTTTAGCTAATGGCTTTAAAACATATTCACGATAGGCAATTTTAATTTCAGTGGGCATGAGTTGTTTGCTATCGGCCTCATCGGACTTATCTATCATTAAATTATAAGCCGATTTTTCAGGAAAAATTTCAGCTAACTTTTTGGCTAAATAAGGATGAATTTGGGTAGCGTCAAGCCGAGTTCTAACTTCTTCAAATAAGGCAATGCTAAGCGCGGTAATATAAATTGGTTTATTTTTTTGGTTACGTACATGGCGCACTTTTTCATCTGGGGAGGGAACCGACAAGGCAATCGTACCTAAAAATTGGCTAAAAATGCGTTTGCCATCCAATAAATCTAACATTTGGTCAACCAAGTGATCTAAATTTTGATAGCGCTCAGCCTGTTGTGACGAAATGGTTTTCTCAAGTGCTTTTTTATCATTGATGGCTTTATCTTGCAGTCGATATAAACGATTTAAGTATTTAGCTGTTGATGGCTGATCTTTTATTTTGGGCAGTTTGCCTTTTTCTTTTTGGTAGTTTTCAATTACGTCAATTTGAGCTTGATAAGCATCAATGGCTTTTTTAAATTTAGCTTTGTTTTCAAGTTGTGTTTGGTAGTAGGTAAAAAAGCTTTTTGCGTCTTCAACTTGTTTTACATAATCTTGACGAAATTTAGAGATTCGCTTTGAAATAGCACTCGCCATTGGAGGAATTGTCGATAAACTTTTACCGGCTAATAATTGTGGTTTTTTATAGTGCGTTGAATTGCTTTTAAGCAACATTAATCATATCTCATGCTTAGTTAATTATTATTATTGAGTATTGTCATTCAGCCAGAACCGCTAATGAACATGCTTGAATGATAGTCAGTCTGTGTCTGAAACTCAAATAATACTGCAATTGGCAAAAATAAAAATTACCAAATTAGCGTGGTTTTAAGTGATATTTGATTAATATTACCGTCAAATTGATAAAAAGATGAGCTGCTTGATGTTGCTTTGGTGGTTTTTAAGTTTTGATTTTGATATTCGGCTAACAAGGTGAAATTTCGGCTAAACCTATAATTTAGCGCTATTGTTGCTCTGGTCGATTTTTGCTCGCCCGTTAATTTAGTATCACCTTTTATGTGGGCTACCCAATCTCGACTTAGCGGGATATCGAGTCTAAGGCCAACCAATGTGTTAGTCGTCGAATCTGAATGTTTATTTTGACCTGTATTATTGGGGTAAGAAAACTTTTGCTTGTGATAATTAAGGCCAGCCATTGCATAAACTCGAGTATTGGCGTGTAATTCAAGCACCTTGTAGCCAGCAAGCCACTGCGCATTTATGCCTTTTAAGGTGTAACGTTCGTCTTGAGCTAGCTTATCTTCAAGTGAATACTGATTAATTTTATAATCGATGAGCCAAGTATGATTGGTTGAGTAACCACTTAAATTAAGTTGATTGTCGAGAATTTGGCTGGTGGAGTCTGCTTTAAAGTTAGCCGAAATCGATTCAACTTGTTGGGTTTGTTTGTTGTAAAACGCTATCTGGGCATCGCTGTTATAATGATTGATGCCCAAGCTGATCCCATGATGCCACCCCAGTGCATGCGAGCTTGCAATGAAGGTAAAGTTTAATCCAACTAACAAGCTTGTGAAAAGTATTGGGTTTGAACGCATTATGATTGGATTTCCTGCTTATTTTTAAGTTTTTACAACAATGTATCGGTCAATAAAATTATACAGGTTTTTATTGCATTCTGAATTAAACAATTTATTAAATTTTTAAATTTTGTTTGAATTTAAGCTTAAATCAATATAGTTTTATTGCTAATAATTTATCTTAAGGTTCTGTTTTATGGCGAAATTTCAGCGAGGCGTGATAGCCGAGGATAATCTGCATAGCTTATATCTTATATTTAAGATTCATGCAGGATATGAACCTCGTATTCGCCAGTTGTTAGCTGAATTTAATGACTTAATTGACGCATTTTCAGATTCGTATTCAGAGGCTGAATTAACAGGTTTTGCTGCAATAGGGACAAAGCGTTGGTCGTCTGTATATCCCAATGATAAACCAAAGCATTTAACTGATTTTCCAAATTTAAGTACCGAATATCATAATGCGCCAGCAACACCTTATGATCTGTTTATTCAAATTCGGTCTGACAGAGCCGATGTTAATCATTTAACTGGGATTCGCATCTGCCAACACTTCAGTGATGCTGTTTTTTTATTGGCTCAAGTGAAAGGGTTTAGGTACTTAGATGGCCGAGATTTAACGGGTTTTATTGTGGCAAGCGATAACCCGCATGGCGTAAAACGCAAAAAAGTTGCGCTAGTTGATGAGTTACAAGACCCTGTTTTTTCAGGCGGAAGCTATATTCATATTCAAAGATATCGGCATTTAATGGTGAGTTGGAATGAGTTGAGTGAGGCAGAACAAGAAACCATTATTGGCAGAGAGAAAAGCGCTAATCATAGGTTGGCTCAACCCAAAATAAACTCTCATCTAAATAAAACCCAGTTAATTGGAGAAGGCGCACAACCTATTGAGTTATTAAATCAAAGCATGCCTTATGGAACTATGTTAATGCAGGGGCTGTTTTATATTGCGTGTTGTCGTTCGCCTGAACCTTTTACTCAAATTTTAGCGAGTCGCATGGGATTAAATGATAATAGCTACGATCGTTTACTGGATTATTCACGAGCAGAAACAGGCGCTGCCTTTTTTGCGCCGTCGGTCGATTTTTTAAAGCAAAATGGTTAATTATAAAACTTATTTTATTAACTGAATATCCCAGGTTTGCATAACCCCGTAGCTGGTTTCAGCGGTTAAGTAAGAATCATCTTCACTAAAGGCAAAGTCGAGCACTGTCGCAGCAAAGTTGTCAGAGACAAAAGGCCAGCTGGCAATTAACTCACCACTATTTACTGTCCATAATTTTACTTTATGGTTCGGCGCACCAGTCGCCAAAAGATGACCATTATGTGAAAATTTAACTGCCGTAAAAATTTGCTGTCTAGCTGTATATTGCAGCTTGCTTATTTTGGTTCCAGTCGATAAATCCCAAATCCAAGATTGATTAGTACTGTTGGCGGTGAATGCAAAACGAGCTTTTTGATCTAACCCTAATTGGCTTACACGGCCTTGATGATTAATTTGGCTAACGACTTGAGCGGTTCGACTATCCCAAAATAAGGCTTTTCCGGCGTAATCGCCGCTCAATACATATTGACCATTAGCCGACATAGCAAGCGCGCTAATACGCTCTTTATGTGCTAAAAATTCGATACGCCGTCCGGTTAATAAATTAATATGGATAATTTTACCGTTGAGTAGCCCTAACACCACGTATTCGCCTTTATTGCTGATTTGAGCTGCGGCGATATTAGCATCATCAATTTTGTAATACCCTTTATTGGCGCCGGTTTGCATATTCCAAACAGCAAAGCTTTGTTTATCTGCGGTGAGGGCAACTTGATTATCTTGGCTTATTTTAACAATATGAACTTGGTTTGTTTGGCTGGGCCGTTGTTGCCATAAATATTTAGGTAAGCGCGCTTGGGTATCCCACAACCTTATACCTTGCGGGGTGCTAACGGCAGCCCATAAGCCATTTTGAGATAAATCCGCGGCGTAAGCCCCTTTGTCGGTATGAATTTGGCGATTGACTTCTTTTGGTGGCTCACTTGTGCAAGCCCCCAAAAGCAAAGATAAACCAATTACATAAATGAGTTTATCGATTATTGAAATATTGCAAGTTGAAATATTTGCCATTGTTTTGCCAAATGGGTTGAGGGTAAATGCTTAAAGTCAGAGCGGACAAATTGTCTGATCTGGCCTTCAAGCCAACTAGTTATCTGGTTTGCGATAATTATTTCAGCAAAAGGTAAATCTTTACCTTCTCGCATCGGCCGTTCTCGCAGTACCTGTTTTAATTGAGTTTCAATACGCTCAAATAAAGTATTAACTCGAGTTCTTAATCTAAGTTGTTCGCCCATTAAAGCATCGCCACTTAAAATACGCGAAATTCCCGGGTTTTTTTCAGCAAACAATAACACCAACTGTGAAATTTTTAGGCAACGACTGGCTGATTGTTTGTCATCTTCCAAAATTTTATTAATACGTGTAAATAAAGTATCTTCAACAAAATCCAACAAGCCTTCAAACATTCTCGCTTTGCTTGGAAAGTGACGATACAAAGCGGCTTCTGTTACGCCTACTGCTTTTGCTAGTCGGGCTGTCGTGATGCGCTCACCCGGATTTGTCTCTAACATATTAGCTAGTGCTTGAAGGATCTCTTGTTTACGATTACTGCTTTTTGTTTTATTCATACTTGTCTACTTAATTATAGTTATTTTTTAGGATTAATTTGTTTGCGCATGCCGCTTAGCAATAAGTTGAAGCAATTCAATGGCTAAACTTTGTTTATCTGTTATTGGGAAATTTTGTTGACCGTTTTGCCAGTAAACCGCAACCGCATTTTGATCGCTATTAAACCCAATTGCTTGATTAGACACATCGTTAGCCACAATCATATCTAAATTTTTGCGTTGCATTTTGTCTTTGGCATAATGTTCAACGTCTTGCGTTTCTGCGGCAAAACCAACGCAAAAGGGTTTGTTAATTTGCTGGGCAATGGTTGCCAATATATCTGGATTTTTAGTGAGCTGTAAACTGAGCTGATGCTGTGTTTTTTTGATTTTTTGTTCAGCCACCTCGGTTAATTTATAGTCGGCAACAGCAGCACAAGCAATAAATATATCAATCTGCTGAGCATGTTGCTGACAAGCATCTAGCATTTGCTCTGCACTTTTAACCGCAATGTGTTCACAATTTATCGGTTTTTCGAGCTGTGTAGGGCCGCTCACTAAAGTTACCTTCGCACCTAACTGCTGAGCTGCGCTGGCAAGAGCGTACCCCATTTTTCCTGAACTATGGTTTGAGATATATCTAACCGGATCTATAGGTTCTTGAGTTGGGCCTGCGGTAATTAGTAATTTTTTACCTTGCAAAACTTGCGGTAAAAAAAAGGCGGGAAGTGACTCTATGATTTGTGCAGGCTCTAACATTCTCCCTGCTCCTACATCCCCACAAGCTTGCTGACCAACTCCCGGCCCTACAATAAAACGACCATCTTTTTTGAGCTGGGTGATATTTCGTTGAGTGGCTGGCGCAGCCCACATTTGCTGATTCATTGCCGGCACTACGACAGTAGGTGCATTGCTGGCTAAACATAAAGTACTTAATAAATCATTTGCCATGCCTTGACTTAGTCTTGCAATTATATCGGCAGTGGCGGGGGCGATTAAAATTAAGTCTGCCCATTTAGCCAATTCAATGTGTCCCATGGCGGCTTCCGCCGCTGGGTCAAGTAAATCATCTGCTACAGGGTTGCCTGACACTGCTTGCATTGTGAGTGGTGTGATAAAGGATTGAGCTGCTTTGGTCATGACAACTCTTACTTGAGCTCCTTGCTCAGTTAATCTGCGCGTTAGTTCGGCGCATTTGTAAGCCGCTATACCACCCGATAGGCCTAATAATATTTTTTTATTTTTCAGTAAGCTCATTATGTTAGGTTTATTAAAGTTGGTTGCGATTAACTCACAGTTTACTATACTTTTTTTCAAACTGCAGATTCTATCTGGATTAAATTTCTTTAACCAAAAGAGATACATAGAAAGTAAGTGCAAACTTCAAGGATGAAATATGAGTATTAAAGACTGGCCAGCGTCGGATCGCCCACGCGAAAAGTTACTACAAAAAGGCGCAACCGCTTTAACCGACGCTGAATTATTAGCTATATTTTTGCGCACAGGTGTAACAGGCTGTAGTGCAGTTGAGTTAGCACGACAATTATTAGCTGAATTTGGTAGCTTACGTGCATTGTTTGGTGCTGATATTCAGCGATTTTGTTTAGCGAAAGGGTTAGGAGAGGCTAAATATACCCAGCTACAAGCTTGTCTTGAAATGAGTAAACGTTATTTAGCCGAAGTATTATTGAAAGGCGATGCGTTAACATCAGTTGATGCTTGCCGACAGTTTTTAACAGCTCAATTACGAGATGAACCCCATGAAGTATTTGCGTGTTTATTTTTAGATAATCAGC
This sequence comes from Catenovulum adriaticum, assembly GCF_026725475.1. NCBI lineage: Bacteria > Pseudomonadati > Pseudomonadota > Gammaproteobacteria > Alteromonadales > Alteromonadaceae > Catenovulum > Catenovulum adriaticum. The sequence goes on along the minus strand of NZ_CP109965.1, from coordinate 3,020,327 downwards.
ACAGGGTTATCGAGTTTGCACCGCTGTTTTATGGCACTATTGATGGCGCCTCTGTTTACCCTAGAGTTGTTGTTGAAAAATCGCTCGCCAAACAAGCCGCAGCGGTGATTTTTGCGCACAATCATCCCTCAGGAATAGCAGAACCCAGCCAAGCTGATAAAATGATTACAGAGCGCTTAAAGCAGGCGCTCGCTTTAGTTGATATTCGGGTTTTAGATCATTTTATTGTCGGTGATGGCGAAGTGCTTTCGTTTGCGGAACATGGATTGTTGTAAAAAACACCGTTTTATTGGCTCTGGTGAATAAAAAGATTGACTAATTTTTCACTCTACTGTATAAATTGCGCCCTCTTGAATCAGGGTACGCAAACAATTTTTTCTTGAGTCAGCAAGCTCGAGATTAAGTATTTGGAGACACAGCAATGTCTAAAGTATGCCAAGTAACTGGTAAAAAGCCTGTAGTGGGTAACAACCGCTCACACGCTAAAAATGCGACTAAGCGTCGTTTTTTACCAAACTTACAATCGCACCGTTTTTGGGTAGCGAGTGAGAACCGTTTTGTTAAACTGCGTGTATCCACTAAAGGTATGCGTATCGTTGACAAAAATGGTATTGATGCAGTATTAGCAGATATCCGTGCAAACGGTATTAAAATATAAGGAAGCCTGAATATGCGCGATAAAATCCGATTGGTTTCTAGTGCCGGTACTGGTTTTTTCTACACTACCGACAAAAACAAAAAGAACATGCCTGGCAAGTTTGAAATTAAAAAATTTGATCCAGTTGTTCGTAAACACGTGATGTTCAAAGAAGCTAAAATTAAGTAAGCTTTTTTAAATTATGTGTATTAAAAAACCCAGCAATGCTGGGTTTTTTTATGTCTGAAATTTGGTACATTAACCAATTATTACTTAATTAAGAGCTAAAGGGATGCTTCGTTTAAGCCGCAAGGGTTGGAATAATGTACTGATTTTTTCAACACTCTTCATGATATTTTTATTTAATGGCATGCATCATAAATTGTTTACCTCTTCCGAGAGTCAATCGTCGCATCAAGCCATTATTCCACAAACTGAGCTTATTTTAACATTAGATATGCCTAACCTTTCGATTGAACGTATTGGTCGAGGCTGGCGAATTGTACCCGAGCCTAAAACAAACATTAGTGAACAAAGGTTACACAGCTTATTACAAAATTGGAAAAACTTAACAGGCGAGCGACTAGCCAGTGACGACATTGCCAAATGGCAAAGTGAAACGCCAAATAAAGTGGCTGTATTTTGGTTTGCAGGGGCAACCCAGGGTTATGTCATTAAATGGTTTAATAATGGCTCTGAGGCTGTTTTAAATAGCCCGGCAGGCTGGTTTTCAGTTAGCCAAAACCAGCCGCTAAATGAACTGTGGCTCACCCAGTAAATTAAAGCTTAAACCGTGCGGGTTATTTTTTGTAAGCCGGGCGGATTATTTATATCAATGCCTCTTGCTAAAGCGATTGGCGCTAAATCTAAATAAAATCGTTGTAAAAAAGTTAAAGGCTGTAACCTTGGCGGAATGTTTTTGAGCGATTGCTGAACATGAGAGATAGGGATGTGATTTTGTTCAAATTGCTTAATTTGTGCCATGTGCGACTGATAAGACTCGTCTTTAATTAAGGTATTAAAAATTTTTAACTTATGTTCAGCTAAACCCACCCCCCCATGTAAAAATTCAGCCGTACTAAATGATTCTGCATGAATACCACATAAGCCGGTTAGTTTCATTGCCGTTTCTCGGGCAACTGAATAACCAAAGCCTCTACCAAGAATGGCGCAATTTTTAGTATTGGCAAAATCTTCAGGGGTTAACAATGCGGGGCTATTAATGGCTTGAGTAAGAAACTCTGGTAACTGATGAATGGATTTTTTGAGCGCTTTATTTTGTGACCAAGTTGCAGCCAGTTGCAATAAGGCTGACAGGGTTGTTAAAAAAGTTTTGGTTGCGCCAATTGCTTTTTGCTCTCCCGCTTTTAGCGGTAAAATAACATCAATGATATCGGCCAGTGGAGAATTTTCGTCATTCACAATCGCTACTACAAAAGCGCCAGCTTCGCGAGCCATTTTGGCTTGCTGAATAATGTCAGGGCTTCGGCCTGATTGCGAAACGACTAATACAAGAGATTTTTCAAGCCGCATGTTTTTTTGGTAAATACTCGTTACCGAAGGTGCTGCCCCAACAACAGGTACGCCTGTTTCGGTTTCAAATAAATACTTGGCAAATCCACTGGCATGGTCAGATGAACCTCTACCAACCATATAAATAAATCTGGGCTGCATTATTTTTAAATGAGAGCCTAATTTTGCAATTGTATGTTCGTTTTCTTCAATTTGCTCGGCAACTCGGGCAGGTGTTTCTTTAGCTTCTAGCGATAATAAAGATTCAGTCATGTTTATCTGATGATATATTTGGCTTGCGGTCAGTTTAAATTTACTCTAACAGGTTATCACAATCATAAAACTGATTTTATAGAACGATTCGGTTCAACCTTATAAGCGAAAAGTATTTAAATTTAATTTAAGCACAAAGCTGGGTTTTGGTATAGCGTTAGCGCGCCATATACAGGCTCTGTTTGTGCTTCGCTAAGTTGCGTTTTTACACTTTGGCTTAACCAAGGCGTTATTCGTTTACTGATACCACCTACAATGCAAGTTGGACCCGCTTGTGTTTTTAATAGTTGATTAAATAACTGTTCAATATAGCGCGCAGCTTGATTAATAATTAAAATGGCTTGTTCGTCTTGCTGTTGAGCACACGAAAAAACAATATCAGCAAGTTCAGAAAATTGAGCTGGGTTAGCCGTATGCCAATACTGGCTTAATTCAGCAGGACTATTTATTTGACTAACGTTGCAAATAGCTTGGGTTAGCACATTGGGTTTTAGTAAACCATCTAACGTTAATAGACTAACCTGAACAGCTTGTTGACCTATCCAGGCGCCAGATGCCTGATCGCCTAATTTATGGCCATAACCCCCCAGCACAACCGATTTTGTTTTGCTTATCGCAATGCCGCAACTGCCGGTGCCAACAATAATCACATTGCCTTGGCTATTTTGATGTGCGCCATAGCAAGCTAAATGTAGGTCTGTGGTGAAACCAAATGATTTAAAAGGATGTTGCCATTGCGAGAGCTTTTTGGCAATTTGTGGAAAATTGACACCTGCTAAGCCTGCATAAACAGCTAGCTTAGCCAAGTTTGAATCTGTTAAACCAACTTGTTTTAATACATCCGTGCAAGCTTGCTGAATATTGCTTAACGCTGATGAATAATTTGATGCTAAATTAGCTGAGCCGGTTTTTACTTGCGCTAGTGTTTTTTGTTGCGCTGTATCATACAAAATAGCATGGCATTTAGTACCGCCTGCATCTATTGCAATTAATAAATTACTGAGCGTCATTATTTGTTTTCGTGTAGGGTTCAAAAATCTCAATCACTCTATTTACGCCATCCATATTGCGGGCGATGGTAATCGCGATTTTTTTCTCATACGCTGTGAGCATGCCCATTAAAAACACTTCACCATTTTCGGTCATAATTTTAACTTGTTGGCCATCTAATTCTTTATCTGCCAACATTCTGGTTTTGATTTTTGTGGTGAGCCAAGAGTCTTTGGTGCGTTGCGCAGGTGTGGTTGTTTTGCTAATCCTGATTTCATTATATAAATCATGGAGATCGCCATGTGTACTGGCTAAATTTGCAACTTTGTCTCTGAGCATACCAGAAGGGGCTTGCCCAATTAATAATACGTTTTTATTATGACTGACCACTTTAATATTAGTTTGTTTAGCAAGGCTAGGTGACTCTTCAATCCATTTATTGATCTCACGCTCAATGGATAAATCAGTCAGCTGCGTATCAACATCGCGTCTATCACTGGCGACAACTGCGGTCGTGCTAGCTGCACCAGCAAATAGTGCGACTGCACAGCCTGATAATTGCTGAATGATAATGCAGGCAAAAATTAACTTTAAGTATTTCATTTTACATTCCAGGAAAGAGAGTTTGCTCAATTGCATCACAAATACTATGAGCGACTAATTGGTGCACTTCGTTAATGCGGATCGCTTTATCGGAAGGTATTCTTATCTCCACGTCGTTAGGGCCTAGCAAACCAGAAATTTCGCCACCATCACTGCCCGTTAAGGCAACTACTAACATATCTTTTGATAACGCAGCTTCTATTGTTCTGAGTGAAGTTGGTGAGTTTGGATAAGCACTGGCAATCACTAATACATCGCCGGCTTGTGCGATAGCTCTAAGCTGAGTTGAAAATTGCTGAGTGGCTTTGTCTTCATCGCTCAACATTGACATTAATACAGGATCTGCTGACAGCGCCATCGCCGGTAAGCTTGGGCGTTCATGCTCTAATCTGTAATTTAAGGCATTAGCGAGCGTGCTAGCCACTGAATGGGAAAATCTATCACCACAGCAGAGTATCTTTTTTTCAGCCAATAACGCGTTAAGCATTATTTGCGCTGCGTTTTCAATAATGGGCGCTAGTACATCAAGCGCGGCTATTTTGGTATGAATACTTTCAGTAAAGCTTTGTTTAATTAATTCTTGCATGTTTGGCTAATACTTAATTGAAATGAAGTGGTTACGAACGCATTGCTGCATCATTTTTATTCTAAAACGCGTTTTTTATCCAGTTTAAGTTGGTAATTTCACCGTCTATTGTAACGACATCAAAGCGAATGGCACAATGGTTTACGTTAATATTCTGCTGTTGCAGGTAAAATAATGCCGCTTTTTTTACTTTACGCTGTTTAGCTGGACTGATACTGCTCGCTGCACCACCATGGCTTTTGTTGTTTCGGTAGCGCACCTCTACAAATACCAATGTTTCACCAGCCTGACAAATTAAGTCGATTTCGCCCAATTTACAGTTAAAATTTCGCTCAATAGTGGTTACCCCTTTTTTAGCTAAAAAGGTTTCGGCGGCTTTTTCGTAGCCTTGGCCAATAATGCGTTTATTGAGCAGGTTTTTTAAGTGCAAGGTTGATAACTCGGCCGTGATCAAATTTTGCCCATTTCAGGGTCCGCTCAATTTGTTGACTTGAACTAAGGCTTAATTCACCACTCATCCCCGCTAAATGATAATTTGGAAAAACCGTCATTTGCGCTAAATGAGGAATAAGCTGATAGGCATCAAAGCCAAATGCAAATAATCTGGATAGTTGATCATTGGTATTACGCCAAGCCAACTGCATTTGGTGGGCCAGCTTATTTCGGTTAGCACGGCCCGGTAAAATCCATGGCATATCGCTGAAAATAATTTGGTTTAAGTCGCGTAAATCAGCATTGTTGAGTTTACTGCTATAACTAAGCGAGCTGGCATAAATAGGTATAATAGGCGCAAAAGGTGAGGTATTTACATCGATATAAGGCTTTAGAATTCGAGTTTGAGTTGGATCGCCAATAATATAAATTGCATCAATATCACGTCGGTTTCTGGCATCAGACTCAAATTTTACCCCGCGGCCCAATAAAGTGCGCATCGTTTTTATGCGATCTTTGCTCTGTTGGGTTTCCATTAACTGGGTAACACTTGATTCCATTTCTTGGGTATTACTAAAAAACGATAACTCAATGTCGCTATCGTTTAATTCGCGATAAGTTTGGATAAAAGCGTCGCTCATGCGTTTTCCGTAACTATTGTTTGCAGCAAAAACAATCGGTTTTTGATAACCAAGCTCAAACATTTTATGCGCGGCTTGTTTAGCTTCCATTTCAGGGCTGAGCGTAAAACTAAAACTTTTAACCTGAGCGCTAGCCGTATTTTCGTCAGTGATTTGTTTCACTAAACTGTTATCTATATCAGGCTTAGCTTTGCTATTTAATGAATTTTCACTTGAATTTTGGCTTGAATCCGTTGTTGAATTAGCACTTGAATTTGATGCCAACGCTTGCTTTGTTGATAATGGCTGGTTGACGTCAATTTTATTTACGGTTGGCTGGGCAATTTCAATCTCGGTTAGCTCATTTAAATATAAAACGGGTGTTGTTAATTTAGCCTGCTGGAATTTTTTTATATTGTCTTTTAATAATGGGCCAATAATAAAATCAGTTTCTAAGGTTGTTAAACTGCTCCAGTCGAGCTTGTGGCTGTCTAAATAAGTAATGGTTGGTGAACGAGAAAGCTTTTGCTCAAAATAAGATGCACTAATGCCTTGCTGAATGGCTTGCCCTTGTTTTAAAAAAGGACCGCTGAGTGGCAAAATAACCGTAATGTGCTCTGGGGCGTAGGGTTTTTGCAATAAAGCTAATTGTAAACCTTTAGGTAGCTGCTGTGCAGCTGGATGCGATGGATATTGCGATTGCCACTGTTTAACTTTTAGCAACATATTGGCTGGCGAATCGGCATTTTGTTCGGTGATTTTCAGCAATTCAAGCCAGCCTGAAAACTCAGCTTGGTCTGGCTCTTGAAAAAAGTTAAAGGCTGCGGTTTCTAGATGAACTAAATCTTGCCAAATAAGATCGTTTTGCTGTTGAACTTGTTCGTCATCCGTTAACCATTTTTTTAATTCAATACGGCTTTTTGCACCCGCTAAATAATGCTGAGTGTTTGTTGCTGCACTGGCTTTGGCTTTTAATAGCCTTGCTTCAAATCCTTGAAATGTATTTAATGATTTTATTAAAGGATAAGCTTGGGTGTATTGCTCAAATTCAATATAAGCTTCGGCTTTAAATAGCAAATATTGCTGCTGAATAAACTCACTCATTAAGTTGGTATTTAATTCAGATAAAATACCTAGTGCTTTTGTTGGTGCTTGTTCATATAGATAAGCATCTGCGGCTCGTACATACCAAACAACGGTTTGTTCAATTGACTCAGCATTATTCGCCCGTTTGATATATTCATTGGCCGAGATTGTTTTAACCTGCTCAGCCGAAGGTTTAGTAATAGGCGTTTGCTTGCTGATTTTAGTTGGCGCAGTACCGCAACTTGCAAGTAATGCAAAGCAGCTTATTAAAACGCTTACGTGGTAAAATTTTGTATGTTTAATCATTCTTTCCCGAATAATAGTATTATCTGTATGCTAAGCCTAAGTTTTATTTAGCTTTGATCATACTTCTTGTTGAAAGATAACCAGACCCTAGTATATTACGCCCTGAAATCAAAATCAGTGAAATTATTATTTAAGCTGATCTCTTGAAAGCAATATTATTCTCCCGAGCTCAGATTATTTATCAAACTTAAGGGTATCTGTTATGACACCACCAGGCAAACTCTATGTGGTCGCCACGCCTATTGGTAATTTAGAAGACATTACGCAACGTGCTTTATCTACTTTACAACAAGTAGACTTTATTGCAGCAGAGGATACCCGAAATGCTTCACGATTATTGAACCACTTCTCAATAAAAAAGAAGTGCATTGCTTATCACGATCATAATGAAAACAGTCAAAGCGGCAAATTAATAGAGCAGCTGATAGCGGGGCAAAATATTGCACTGATTTCAGATGCGGGCACGCCCTTAATTAACGATCCCGGTTACCATTTGGTTAAACAATGCCGCGAACAAGGCATTAATGTTGTACCTATTCCTGGCGCTTGTGCCATTATAGCGGCATTATCAGCCGCGGGCGTGGCAACGGATCAGTTTTATTTTGGCGGCTTTGTACCAGCAAAGCAACAAGCTAGGTTAGCGGTTTTTAAAAAATTGACTGAGCAAACTTTTACCTCTGTTTATTATGAATCCACCCACCGAATTATCGCCAGTTTAACCGACTTGCAAACCAGCATGGGCGAACAACAGCAAATTGTTATTGGCCGAGAGCTCACCAAAACCTTTGAAACCTTTTTTGCTGGCACGGTTGCAAAAACGCTTGATTGGATTCAAGCGGACCGTAATCAGCAAAAAGGCGAATTTGTATTGATTATTGCAGGCGTTGAACAAAACAGCGAGATAGACCAAAAAAGCATGGCGTTATTAGCCAAACTAAAAGCTTACATGCCATTAAAAGCAGCGGCAGGTATTGTGTCAGAAACTTACGGCGTTAATAAAAAAGCACTATATCAGGCAGGAATTGAGCTGGATTAAATTAAATTGTTATTAAGTTAGTTCGATGGGCTTTACTTAGGCCAATTAAACATGCTTATAATTGTCTCGAGTTCGAACTCAAATTTTAAATAAGGAATAAAAATATGAAAAAATTAGTATTATCAGCTGTTTTAGCAACTGCTTCGTTTTCAGCTTTGGCGAATGGACCAGCAGGTTGTGGTTTAGGTACTCACGTAATTTTTAAAGATGCGAATGAATTTCATGAGCATGTTTTAGCAGCAACAACGAATGGTACTTCAGGTAACCAAACTTTTGGTATGACATCTGGTACTTTGGGTTGTGAAGCTGCAGATGGACCTTTGACTGAAGGTTTAGCTATGTTTTTAAATCAAAACCTTGAAACTTTAGCAGTAGACGTTGCTAAAGGTGAAGGCGAAACACTTGCTGCTTTATCTGACTTAATGGGTATTCAAGCTCAAGACAAAGCGACTTTCAACACAGCACTTAAAGCAAACTTCGATTCAGTATTTGCGAGTGAAGAAGTTACATCAACAACTGCTTATAACGGTATTGTTGGCGTAATGAGCAAACAAGCTAACTTAGTAAAATATTTAGGCTAATAAAAATTTAATGCGTTAGCGCTAAATTTAAAGCGAATACAAGGCGGATATTTCATCCGCCTTTTTTGTGTGGATGGATTTCTATTTATATGTTTAAGCTGTTTGTTTTTATTCTTCTTATTCAACCTTGTCTCTTAGTTGCAGCAGCCCAGCCTTTTGAACAATCAGCTGAAAAACTGACACAACTTTCAAAAACACTTTACTGGCGCCATTTACTGCATTATCACAAAGCCGGTTTAATTGCCGATTCAGGGAGTCAAATTGACGATAAACACTTTTTTATTGCAAAAAACGGTCAGCAAAATGCGCATGCTGAATTAGTGGCAACACTTAGTTTATTTTTATCTGACTCTCCCCAAGATCTTGAAAAGCAATGCCAATATCCAGCTCGTTTACATTGGCTTAAGCAGCAATTACCTGAATTAAATTTTAACACACCCAGCTGTCCAGAATACGAAAAATGGGTTTCAACATTAAACGCTGAGCAAGTTGTATTAGTATTTCCTGCCGCCTATTTAAATAGCCCATCATCCATGTATGGCCATACTTTATTTCGACTAAAAAAGAAAAATAACAATAATGCATTATTAGATTTTGCCGTAAATTATGCCGCAAATGCTGATCCGGATGATGATCAACTCACTTTTAGTTATAAAGGATTAACTGGCGGTTATCCGGGTGTGGTTTCTGTAATGCCGTATTATCAAAAAGTACAGGAATACAACTTTTTAGAAAGCAGAGATATATGGGAATACGAGCTAAATCTTAAGCAAGACGAAGTAAATCAATTTGTGCGCCATGTATGGGAAATGAAATCAACCTATATGGATTATTATTTTTTTACAGAAAATTGCTCTTATCAATTATTGAGTTTATTAGATGCGAGCTCTGAAGCATTAAATTTAACCAAAGATTTTAGATTTAGAGCGATTCCATCGGATACGGTTCGGGCTTTAGCTGAAGAAGGCTTAATTGAGCACGCTAAATTTAGAGAAAGCACATTAACGCAACTAGACAATATGCTAAAACAAATGGGTGATTCAGAAATTAATTTTGCTAAAAGTTTAGTTGACGAAGTAACCCCTAATTTTGAAAAGCTCAAAAACTATAATGAAACAGAGCAAGCTAAAATTTTAGACATCGCTTACCAATATAGTCGCTATTTATCGGCCAGAAAAAAATCAACACTCGCGCATTTAGGGGCAAGGTCAATTAAGTTATTGTCTTTGCGAAGTAAAAATAGTAATGCCTCGGTATTTAAGCCCGTTGAGCAACCAAAAGTACGAGATGATCAGGGCCATGCAACCCAAAGAGCCATGTTTGGCGTTGGAGTTGAAGAGCACAACCATTACTTAACATTAGGGTATCGAGCGGCCTATCATGAATTTTTAGATAAACCCCAAGGCTACCTGGCGGGCGCTCAACTTGAAATGTTTGATGCTGAACTAAGATGGTATCAATCACAGTCATTGCGGTTACAAAAAATTGATTTGTTGAACATTCGGTCATGGTCAGCGAGAAATGCGTTATTTACTCCCAAGTCATGGCAAATAAAGTTAGGTGTAGAGCGTATAGCTGGCTTTAATGATGAATTACTAGCTAAACTTCAAGGCGGAGCTGGCATTACTCAAGCAGTGGGCAATCACCGCTTCTCACTCTTTGCCAATGGTGAATTTTATTTAGGTTTAAATTCAGATCAGAAACTGGAAAATAGCCATTATTTAGCGGGTGGTCCACAGCTAAATTGGTTATGGCAAACTCAACGATTTACCTTGCTAACCAGCTATGAATATTTAATTGATGTGAGTGGTGAATCGTTACAACAGCAGCGCGCAGATGTCAGTTTGGCTTACCATTTATCTGAAAACTGGCAGGCGAGGTTTGCTACTAACTATTATTCGAGTAAACAACACTCGCAATTATCAGCATCGTTGAGTTTAATTCACTATTTTTAAATTAAGTTAAATTGACTAATTTTTGAATCCGTTTACAATCACTGCCGAAAAGATGGCTGGGCAATCGCTGCTTCATTTATGAAGGGGAGGAAAGTCCGGGCTCCATAGGGCAGAGTGCCAGATAACGTCTGGGCGGCGAAAGCCGACGACCAGTGCAGCAGAGAGTATACCGCCGATGGCTTTTAGCACAGGTAAGGGTGAAAGGGTGCGGTAAGAGCGCACCGCGCAGCTGGCAACAGTTTGTGGCATGGTAAACTCCACTCGGAGCAAGATCAAATAGGGTTCCTTTGGCGCGGCCCGCGTTGGAACCGGGTAGATTGCTTGAGCCTTGGTGCGAACCAAGGCCTAGACGAATGATTGCCGCTTAGTATTTAGCAATAAATGCCAAGTAACAGAACCCGGCTTACCGGCCGTCTTTTCACCTTTCCCAGCTCCAAATATATAAACGGCAAATTTAGCTTTATTGGAAAATATTAATTATTAATAAATGATAACGGACTAACAAGTATGAATTTTAAGCTACTGCCTTTGATTGGATTTATAGGTGGGTTTATTCAACCAGCTTTCGCAGCTGAAAATACAACCGACACACTTCATACAACCACACAAACAACCCCCATTTTATTTGCTGGCCTGACATATGGCGGCGACGATTTATATCAAGTGGAATATGTTGATGGCTCTGATACCGAGCTAAAAGCTGGTGGCATGCTTTCCCTTGGTGGCGGTATGTCATTTAATTTAAACAGCTACACTTTGCAAACCACTGCTGCTTATCATTTTGATAGTGCAACCGCTAAAAATGGTGATGTTAGTTTTTCACGTTGGGTATTTGAAGTATTGCCTTTTTACAACATTGATGAACACCATAGAGTGGGCTTAGGCTTAGGGTATCATACAGGCATTGAATTAGAATCAGATTTTGACATAGACAAAACACAAGTTGAATTTGATGCTACCACTGGAATCATTGCTGAATATGGTTATAGCTGGGCACGCAATACGTTAGCATTAAGGTATGTGTCGGTTAAGTATGATATTTCTGAATTAGATGGTATGAATGTGAGCTCTGCTAACGAGTCTGTATCAGGAAGTCATTTAGGCGCTTATTATTACTTTCATTTTTAAGCTTCCATACTTACGATTAAAAGCTATATAAAGATAAAAATCAGGCCAGCTTTAAAACAGGCCTGATAAAACTCGGGTTAGCTTTTTCGCAATTTCTGTTTCAGCATTAACGACATCCATATTGGCTTGGTTAGCTGTGATTAATACTTTGGTTTGATATTTTTGTCTATCTGATGTGGTTTGGCTGCTTTGAATAGCTTGTCCGCTTTCACCTTGATTTAATCTATGTTCTTCATCGGTAATGACCTGACCTGCATCTACTTTTTTGGCAATTTGTACATCGGTAATCGCGGTATAATAATCATCACTAATAGCTGCATCTGCTATGTATCCAACTAAAGCACCAATTGCTGCCGCTTTTACGTTGTCTCGCCCAGAGCCGCCACTGATATCCGAAATGGCAATGGCCGCACCAGCCGTTTCAATTGCACCTTTGTAATTACCTATGGCATCTTCAAATTCGTTTCCTTCTGGGCGGCCTACATACCTAACATTGGCTTGCAGCCAATAAGTTGCTTTGGTTGGGTCGTTTATAATTTGATAGCCGTTGTTGATGAGTCTATCTTTGATACCTTGCGTTAGATAAAAATTTTCGCTGTCTGAATTATTACGAACTTGCAGATAAATGGTCATTAAATCGGGTGCAACTGGGTCTAAAAAAATGGTTTGAGTCAGTCGGCTATTAATATCTAAATCTTGTTTTTTTGCAGCTGTAGTTAATGAGGTGCAGCCAGATGCTAAACTTAGGCAAATGGTGATGGTGAATAATTGCAAAATTCGAGCTGTCATTTTTTATTCCGTTTTAAATTGAAACCAGATTAAGCTTAGTATAACCAGATTTTCTGAATAGAAAATGAATGAAAAAGCGAATATTAACTTAATATTCGCTTTTGTACTTTCTGGTTGCTTAAGTAAGTGGCAGCTTAAGTAAATTGTTGCTTAGTTAAACCAATGTCGTGTTTTATTAGCAAAATAAACTAAAGATAACATCACGGGCACTTCAACGAGTACACCTACCACTGTGGCGAGCGCTGCGCCAGAGTGTAAACCAAATAATGAAATGGCTACCGCAACGGCTAATTCAAAAAAGTTAGATGTACCTATCATACAGGCTGGCGCTGCTATGTTATGCGGTAGCTTTAATTTTTTAGCGATTAAATAAGCAATTGCAAAAATGCCATAGGTTTGAATTAACAGTGGGATAGCAATTAATACAATCGCTTGAGGTTTAGCTAAAATAGTTTCTGCCTGAAAGCCAAACAACAAGGTAACGGTTGCGAGTAAACCTACAATAGACCAAGGTTTTAATCGGTTTATAAACTGATTTAATTGGGTGTGATCGTTCTTTTTGTCGAGCGTTTTACGAGTGATTGCACCGGCTATTAGCGGTAATAACACATATAAAACAACCGATAATAACAAGGTTTCCCAAGGCACTTGAATATCGCTTACCCCTAATAAGAAAGCGGTGATAGGCGCAAATGCAAAAATCATAATGACATCGTTAACCGATACTTGAACTAAGGTATAGTTAGCATCGCCTTTGGTTAGCTGGCTCCAAATAAACACCATCGCAGTACAAGGAGCAACCCCGAGTAAAATCATGCCTGCGATATATTCATTGGCGGTTTGCGGATCGACAAAATCGGCAAATACAAACTTAAAAAATAACCAGCCTAAAATAGCCATCGAGAAAGGTTTAATTAACCAGTTAATAATCAACGTTAAAAATAAACCTTTGGGCTTTTTGCCAACATCTTTTATTGCACCAAAATCGACTTGAATCATCATAGGGTAAATCATCAGCCAGATTAAAACAGCGATAATTAAATTAACGTGTGCGTATTCGTAACTGGCAATAACGGCAAAAAATTGCGGCACGGCAATGCCTAAGGCCACACCGGCAGCAATACATAAGCCAACCCAAACCGATAAATAACGTTCAAAAAATCCCATTGTATTATCCTTTAACCTTTAAATTGATCTTTGATTAACACGTTGACTGACTTGTTCAGCGGTTTCTACTCGTTCTGAGTAGCGATCCACTAAATAGTCCGCATTGTCACGGGTTAATAACGTAAAACGCATTAGTTCTTCCATTACATCTACAATGCGGTTGTAATAAGGCGAAGGCTTCATACGATCGTTATCGTCAAATTCAGCAAATGCTTTGGCGACAGATGATTGGTTTGGAATGGTGATCATACGCATCCAACGGCCTAACACGCGCATTTGATTAACCGCATTAAATGATTGAGAACCACCACACACTTGCATTACAGCAAGGGTTTTACCTTGGGTTGGGCGTACGCCACCTAAGTTTAACGGTACCCAATCTAACTGGCTTTTAAAAATACCAGTCATAGCGCCATGACGCTCAGGCGAACACCAAACCTGGCCTTCAGACCACATCATTAATTCACGTAGCTCTGCTACTTTTGGATGTGTAGGGTCAGTGGCATCCGGTAAAGGTAAATCTTGAGGATTAAATATTTTTGTTTCAGCGCCCATTCTTGTAAGTATTCGGGCTGCTTCTTCAACCGCTAAGCGTGAAAATGAACGTGGTCTGAGTGAGCCATATAACAATAAAATGCGAGGTTTATGGGTGCAAACTGACGGTTTAAATTGATCCGCTGTTGGAACTTTAAATTCTTGTTCTTGAATATTCGGTAAACTTAAATCATCTAAGGACATAATGTTTGCTCCTATTTACTACCTGTATGAATCGCACCCAGTTCAGTTAATTCAGCAATTAATGCTGGCTTATCATTTATATCAGCTTTAATGGCTGCCAGTTGTTCTACTCTTTGAGTGATTTGTTTAATCGTTTGTCGGAATGCATCTGCGATCTCTTCATCTGAACCCTCTAATTTAGAGGGATCAGCTAATCCCCAATGAATTTTTACGCTGTTACCAAACCATACGGGACAAGATTCACCGGCGGCTGAATCACACACTGTAACAACTATATCAGCATTAAAATCTTCAAATTCATCCCACGATTGGCTGGTTAAGCCAGCCGTGCTCATGCCTGCTTCTTGCAAATATTTAATTGAAAGCGGGTGAACTTCGCCAACGGGCTGGCTACCTGCGCTTTTTGCGGTTATTTTATCGCCGGCAACGTGATTGGTGATGGCCTCAGATAAAATACTGCGACAACGATTATGGGTGCATATATATAAAATTTTCATCATAGCTCACTTTTTATTAAGGTTGGCAGCTGTCTTGGCTGCGATTTAACGGTTGAATATGTGGATTGATATAGTCAGTACATTGCTCTGCAGTTTGTTTGATGATTTGCTTAGCCCAACTGGGTAGGGCTGGATTTATCTGGTAATAAACCCATTTGCCTCGGCGTTCATCAATTAAGATCTCGCATTTTCTTAGCTCTGCTAAATGGCGAGATATTTTAGGTTGGCTTAAATCTAATGCGGTTATTAAATCGCATACGCACAGTTCGTGGTTTAGCGATATTAATAGCAAAGATTTTAGCCGCGTATCTTCAGCTAAGCATTTATAAAAAGAAACAGGGTTTAATTGCATATTCATATATGTTTTTCCGTATGTGTTGGTTATTATATATATGAAATTCCATATGTAAAGTGTCGTGAGCGAGAAAGTACCGTTTTTTGAATTGGTCAGGGTAAAATTATACCTGCATCATTTTTGTTCAAAGCTTAAACGTAGCGCTTTAATTTTCGCAAAACGCTGCAAGCCCCCTTGTGAGCTTGGATTTTTCCTCCTGAAAAAACATTTAGCGCTTAATTACGGCGCTATTGACTTAGATGGCTGCTAATTGTTGAACTTTAAAAAGAATGATTTTGTTCTGCGAATAGGTACGGGAAGACATTTATGCTGGATAGCAGATACAAAAAAGCCTTCAAAATGAAGGCTTTTAAATATTTTAAACTTAGCCGTGTGGCTTAGTTAAATGGACGACGCTCGCGACGTGCATTTGAACCACGATCACCTCTTGGGGTTCTGCGGTCTGAACTAGCTGCCAATGATACTTCTTTTGAAGACGCAATTGATGGTGATGTTTTACGACCACGGATTGCAACTTGTTGAAGTTTTTGGAACAACGGCTTTGGCATACCTTTAGGTAAATCAACGTAAGCGTGTTGGTCAAATAATTTAATATGGCCAATATTGCTGCTGTCGATGTTAATTTCGTTTGCAACTGCGCCAACGATATCACCTGGGCCTACACCATGCTCACGTCCAACTTCAAAACGGAAAGTATCAAAATCACCTTCGTTTCTGCGTGGGGCTCGATCACCTCGAGCGCCTCGTTCTGCACGCTCACCACCACGACGACCGCCTCTGTCGTTTACTCTGTCATCACGACGACCACGGGTATTTTGACGGTCTCGGCCATTATTTCGGTCGCGACCATTATCTACAGGGTCATTTTTAGGGAATAATGGTTGTTTTAATTGTTGTTGGAACAATAAAGCAACTGCTAAATCTTCAGCAGACCATTCGTTACCTTGCATAAACTGAGCAACAACTTCACGGTAGTTGTCGAGTTCTTGGCTATCTAATGTTGCTTTCAATTGAGCTTGCATACGTTCCATGCGAACTTGGCCCAATTGTTTTGCATCTGGCATGTTGAACGTTTCAATTTTGCCATCTGTTGCACGTTCTAAACGGAACAAACTGCGCATTTCACGGCCATTAGCAAAAAGAATCGCTTCACCACTACGACCGGCACGGCCTGTACGACCAATTCTATGCACATAAGATTCAGCATCAGTTGGTAAATCGTAGTTTATAACATGGCTGATTCTTGGAACATCAAGACCACGTGCTACAACGTCTGTTGCAATTAAAATAGACACTTTACCATTTTTAAGTTGGTCAACAATACGCTCACGATCGCCTTGGTTCATATCACCATTTAGCGCAGCTGCGGGATGGCCTTTACTTAATAAATGTTCAGCTAAAATTAGGGTATCGTTACGAGTACGCACAAAAACAATCATTGCATCGTAATCTAAGGTTTCAGCTAAACGCTCTAAACCTGTGGTTTTACCAATACGGTTTACACGCCAAGCTCTTTGGCTAATGTTAGCGTTATTGGCTTTAACCGATGCAATTTTTACATGCACTGGCGATTTTAAAAATTGTTGGGTTACTTTGCGAATTGCCGGTGGCATAGTCGCAGAGAAAAACGCCATTTGGGTTTCGCTAGGTACGTGTTTTAGAATCCACTCAATGTCTTCTAAAAAGCCCATGTTTAACATTTCATCGGCTTCATCTAGTACACAAGCTTTTAAGTTAGAAAGCTTTAAACGACCTTTATCAATATGATCCATTAAACGACCCGGCGTACCAACAACAACTTGTGGACCAGCGCGTAAATCGCGGATTTGAGGTGTATAAGATTGGCCACCATAAACAGTCGCTACTTTCATACCTTTAATTTGTTTTGCAAAGTCAGCTAAAGCATCTGCAACCTGAATGGCTAATTCACGAGTAGGACAAACTACTAACATTTGTGTTTCGCGCACGTTAGCGTCTAGCTTGGCTAATAAAGGTAAACCAAAAGCCGCAGTTTTACCTGTACCTGTTTGAGCTTCACCTAAAATATCATTACCTTCCAATAATGCAGGAATAGATTGGGCTTGAATTGGAGTAGGTTGAGTGAAGCCCATATTTTCGATGGCTTGTAAAATTGGTGCAGGTAAACCCAGTTCATTAAAAAGAACTGTAGACTCATTATTTTGCATATATATTCTCTATCAGTAGGTGCTTATAACACCAAATTATGATTGAGGTAAACGCGTAAGAAGACATCCCTTGAAAGATCTCAATATAGAGAATCGACTCTTAGTCTTCACATGTGGTTGTATGTTTGAGTTCGCACTGCGAACATTTTTAATAATCAAACTACTGTGGAAATTCAGGTTTTGTTTAGACGCAGAATAACCAGTTACACGGGCAGCGTTACTACCTCGACGAACCAGCGCGACTTTTACTTTGCTCATGTGCAGGCAGCTACTTGCTGTGCTTCATGGATGGGCAGGTATATCTGCCGTATGGAAAAGCCATTGGCTGGGAGTGCGCACTATACAGAATTAATATTGCTTTGCAAGTTTAGTTGGTGAAAAAGTGAACTAATCAGTATTTTAAATAAAAGCGGGTAAAATTGCTTCAAGTTAAATTTAATTTTTGTTGATATGTAATCTAAAACGTTAAAACGATGTTGAAATTTTTAGCTAGGGCATTATCACAGCAATACTATCTCCTTCTAACGACATCCTTAATGAAAGTGAGACTCGTAAGGAGGCTTATGTTTACGGCGTTATTCATGATTTGAGTATCCTGAATTGATTAATGTCTGCTTGGTAGTAAAACCCAGCAGATTCGAGTTTATTTAACAATAACTGTTGATTAATTTCATAATGGTTGCAAAGACTAGCTAAGCCGATATTTTCATTTCTGAGCTTCATATTGACGATTGACAACAATAAATGCGGATCCATTTTTGCGAAATTTGTTAAATACATGCACTGATCTCCTGTGATTTATGAGTTGACTTTCCCGACTTTATTTTTGACCAAATTTTCTCATGAAAATAAAAAGCGACTGTATTTATTGCTGGTTCAACCATAGCGACAGCGCCACCAACAATAATATCGCCAGTTAAAAACCAAGCGACAGCAAAAGCAACGGTAAAATGCATAATGGCAAAAGTAATTGTTTTAATCATAACAACCTCCGAATAGACAATATGGTAATGATAGTCATTATCATTAAAATTGAAAGCCATTGTTTTCGATAGAGGTTATCGGCAAAGTCGTTTAATAGATGGCGGGCTTGATATGTTTAACTTGTCTCTAGGGGTAAAGGATGGCTTACGTTGACAAATTGAGCCATTGTTTCTGCTAGCGCTTTGAACTCAATAGGTTTGGTTAAAAACGCATTCATGCCCGCATCAAAGCAAGCTTTTTTATCGTTTTCCATTACATTGGCAGTTAACGCAATAATTGGCGTATTGGTATAATTGTCTAAACGCTTAATTTGTGTTGTTGCTTCTATTCCCCCCATCACAGGCATTTGCATATCCATAAATATAAGGTCATATTGATTTTCCCGACATTTCTCGACTCCCACTTTCCCGTTGAGGGCCAAATCAATATCAACAATATTCATCTCATTTAACAAGGCTGCTAAAATGGTCTGGTTTATCTCGTTATCTTCAATAATGATGACTTTTAGAGTTGGATTGAAACTAAGTTTTGTTGGCTTATTTAAGTTGGTAGCAACTTTAGTTGGGGTATTTGAGGTAGGCAGCACTAGACTAAAATAAAAGCAAGTGCCTTTGTTTACTTCACTTTTTACTTTTAGCGAGGAGCCCATCGCATCAAGTAACCTCGAAGAAATGGTTAAACCTAATCCGGTTCCGCCAAAACGCCTAGTAATAGATGAATCAGCTTGAGAAAAGGCTTCAAACAGGCTTGTTATATTTTCCGGTGCTATACCCATACCTGTGTCTATAACCGAAAATTCGATTTTTACTGCGTTATCATAATTTTCTACTATCTTGATATTTAGCTCAACATAGCCTTCGATAGTGAATTTAACCGCATTGCTTAGCAAGTTTAATAATACTTGTTTTAAACGGGTTTCATCACCCTCTATTTGAGTTAAAGGTGAGGGCAGTTTATCGGGTATGATGAGCTGAATGTTTGCACTGTGAGCTTGGGTGATAAACATTTGTTCAAGTTCAAAACAAAGTTGTTCTAAATTAAATTCGATAGATTCTAATTCAATTTTGCCTGATTCAATTTTACTTAAATCTAAGATATCGTTAAGGATAACCAGCAAGCTTTTTCCTGATGAATTCACGACTTCCAGCATTTTCTTTTGTTTTGTATTTAGCTCTGTTGCACTGAGCAAACGTACCATTCCTAGTATGCCGTTCATGGGCGTTCTGATCTCATGACTCATATTGGCTAAAAAATCAGATTTTATTTTAGTGGTTTGTTCGGCTTCTTTTTTGGCTTCTAACAGGTTTTCACTAAGGGTTCTAAATTGGTTGGCTGCGCCAGCTAAAATGCCAATTTCATCGCTGCGGTGAATGTCTGATATTTTTGCCGATAAATCGCCGCGTAAGAATGCTTCAAAAGAATTTGTTAAGCGCTTGATAGCTTGAATAATATGCATATGGAAAAACATCGCAAAAATAATGAAGAGCACCAACGCGATCACGATCGATATTTTAATAATTTGCTTGGCTGATTCAACATTGCTACTACCTTGAACTTTGATCTGTTGCAATAGATCAAGTGAGGCTTGTCTTAGTTGGTTTGCTAATGTCGTAAACTCTACCGCATCCCCTGCCATTACAACATTAACTAATGTTAAGTAGTTTCGATTAGCTTGAACACTTTTTGAAAATGTTGAATTATGCTCAGATGTTAAATTTACCAATTGCTCTAACGATATTTGGTGTTTTTGTGTAAATGATAATGGAATGGTGTTTATTTGAGCTTTTATTTTTGCGTGAGTTTCCGCTACTTTTCGCCGCTGTGCATATTCTTTTTTAGTTAGAAAAAGTCTAGCACTGCGATTCA